>CAZWLS010000091.1:0-11270 GCA_964634415.1 uncultured Roseivirgaceae bacterium
AATTACGAAAATCCAATACTGAGCCGATTATTCGTATTTTTGCAGAGTCCGAAAGCCAGAATACGGCGGAACATCTTGCTAAAAAGCTGATAATGGACATCAAGGAAGTGATTTCCGGATAAAACCTACATGTTATGAAAGTCTATTTTGATAATGCTGCTACCACGGCAATAGATCTAGAAGTATTCGAAGCGATGAAACCATATATGCTCGAACACTTTGGCAATCCGTCATCTATTCATTCACATGGTCGTCAAGTACGAACTGCTATAGAAAGATCTAGAAAAAAAGTAGCTGACTTATTGAATGCAGCCCCTGCAGAAATCTTCTTTACTTCCGGTGGTACTGAAGCTGATAACACAGCTATACGATGCACTGTAAGCGAAAAAGGTATAAAGCATATCATTACAAGTAAGATTGAACACCATGCAGTCCTTCATACTGTTGAATCGCTTGAAAAAAGAGGTATCAAAGTGAGTTACGTAGACTTGAATGAGAATGGTCAGATTGACTATGATCACCTGGAGAGTTTGTTGAAGGACAACCCTCATACACTTGTTACATTGATGCATGCGAATAATGAAATAGGTAACTTACTAGATATTGAAAGGGTAGGTGAACTGTGCAAAGAGTATGAAGCTTGCTTTCACTCCGACACTGTTCAAAGCATGGCGCATTATTCGCACGATATGCAAAATCTTAACCTTGATTTTGCTGTTGGTTCTGCTCATAAATTTCACGGCCCTAAGGGCATTGGATTCCTTTATATTAATCATGAAAATAAGATTCATCCATTTATTCATGGTGGAGCGCAAGAACGTAATATGCGTGGGGGGACTGAGAATGTTTATGGCATTGTAGGGCTAGCTAAAGCAATGGAAATCGCTTACTCTGATATGACTAATCACCGAGCGCATATCGAAGGCCTTAAAACAAGAATGATTGAGCAATTAAAAGCCAACATCGAAGGTGTAGCTTTTAATGGTGTATCTGATGATCTGAACAAAAGCTTGTATACGGTATTAAACGTGTGCCTTCCGACTAATGATGATAATGATATGCTACTCTTTAATCTTGATATCGAAGGTGTTTCAGCCTCAGGGGGTAGCGCTTGCAGCAGTGGTTCAAGTATTGGGTCACATGTCTTGGCGGAGCTAAATAGAGATCAAAATCGTGGAGCCATTCGCTTTTCTTTTAGTAAATACAATACATTAGAGGAAGTAGATTATGCGGTTGAAAAGCTTGCTAAGCTTTATCAACCTGAAACTGCATGAAAGTAAAACCAATATTTCATTCGTTTGAATCGAAAGATCTGATTCACATCATACCAAGATTGATTGTGGCAATTATTCTTGGCCAAACACTCCCGTTTAAGTTTGGTGGTGCTGAAGAAAGTATTTGGATATTTGAACAAATTGGTTGGGAACCTTGGGGAAGGTACCTTATAGCAAGCATTGAAGCTGCTTCTACTATTTTACTCCTCACCAACTACTACATTATTGGCGCTATAATTTCACTGAGTATTATTAGTGCCGCGAATTTCCTTCATTTCACAAAATTGGGGTTTATCGTCAACGATGATGGAGGCACACTATTTATCCTTAGCATCGTTGTGATCTTTTGCTCTCTTTGGATTGTATTGTATTGGAATATGCAAAGAGTGGAGCAGCAAGTAGCAAATTTTGAAATTGACTGGGAGGATGTGGATGAGGATGAATTTTTAGCTGACTAACGCTCCACCAACTCTTTTAGACAAGCGACCCACTTATCCTCAGCGTTCAGGCTAGGCACTAAATCCCATTTCTCTCCACCGGCTTCTATAAATTCTTCTTTATACTCTTGACCAACTTCTACTGTTGTTTCGAGACAATCCGACACAAATGCTGGTGAAAAAGCTAATACTTTTTTCTTCCCTTTGTGTGCTAGCTCTTTGAGAACGTCCTCCGTGTAAGGTTGTACCCATGGGTCTTTGCCCAATCGGGATTGGAAGCAAACGGTAAAGTCTTCCTCATTAATTCCTAGCTTTTTCACCACAAGTCTTGTGGTTTCAAAACATTGTGCGCGGTAGCAATATCTATTGTGTTCGTTTAATGAATCACAGCAAGAGCCTAATTTACAGTAGTCTCCATATGATCCTTTCCTTATTTGTCTTTCCGGCAATCCATGATAGCTAAAGATGTAATGATCATATGAATCAGCGTCCATTAGTTTTTTCCCTTGATCACAAATAGTCTCGATAAATAATTCTTCTTCCAAAAACTGAGCAGTGAATTTAATATCTGGAATGATCTGCCACCCCTTAGTTATCTCCATAACTTTATCGATAACCGAGCCAGTAGTGGCTGAGGCATACTGAGGAAAGAGCGGAATTACATGAAGTGTAGCTACCTCCTCATTCTGAAATTCTCTAAGCACAGATTCTAATGATGGATTCTGATATCTCATTGCAAATTTCACTGAGTATTCTTCATCTAATTTTTTAGCAAGAAGTTCGGTAATGTCCTCCGTGTAATACTTGAGAGGTGATCCACGCTCGTCCCAAAGCTTACGATACTCAGCAGCAGATTTGGGAGATCTAAATGGAGCTATTATACCATTTACGAGTAAAAACCGTGGGAAGGCAGGTATATCAATAACCCTTTTATCCATAAGGAATTCTCTTAAATATTTTCTTACATCAGAAACTGCCGTTGAATCCGGTGTTCCCAGGTTGACCAATAAAACTCCCTTTTTTTTCATCCTATTAGAAGATGTTGGCTTCCCAAATTACTATTCCGTAGGCGATAAACCTCAAAAACCGAAATAATGAAAACCATAGATATTTTTTAAATGAATAATGAACAGACCCTACTAGCATTGCAATGCCCGAAAAAGGCAAAGGAGTCAATGCTGCTACTACTACTAAAAATCCTCCGTAATTGTTTAAATGCTTTTCAAATTTGCCAAACACTCTTACTTTCATCAGCCTGTAAAACCTTGTGTTTTTCAAATATGCTCCAATCCCAAATCCTATTATCCCCGCCACATATGAAATGGCAGATAATGCAATCACATTGTTAATGTAGTCTGTCAATACCTCATTCCTGAGTGACCAGATCATAAAAAATTCAGGAGGAATGATACCAAAAATAACTTCGGAAGCTAAAAATATGAGGTATACTATCGTTGGCTCATCGTAAACTGGTCCAAGAACAGTTTCAAGCGTAAAGTCATAGTTCTTTCTTAGATAGATAAATCCAACAACGATAACAGCCAACCACAAAAAGCCTCTTAAAAGATTTCTAATCAAAAACCTTCTCTTGTTGGGCAGTTCATTTTGTGTTTTATTGGGCATGTTCAACCTAAACTGGAAATTCGAAACTATTGTTCCTCCGACTTAGTCTCCGGCTCTTTTTTTTGCTTTGTTTTGGAAAATGACACTCTCCAATAAGGATCTTCTAGTTCCGTATATCTTCCATAAAACTGCGTTAGCATAATCTTCACAGCGTAGTTGAGCCTATTCTGGGCATCCTGAAAGTAGTCAATACGATTTTTAGGATGGTATATGAAAAATTTAATTACGGGAAATGCACATGTTCTAAAATCCCCCAATACTTTCTTCACATCAGCTTTATCTTTCTCAAGCGCCTCCATAGCCTTTCCACAACAAATCCCTACTCCTTTGATAAGAGGAATGTAGATTTTATTGACCTCACCATTCTTCTCCTCCAACTCAGCACAGGCTTCCTCACAAAATGCCCTTAAAATTCGAAGTGATGGTATGCTCATCGATGCTTCAGTAAACACATCAGGCTGCCATAAAATCTCTCTGAAAGTAAATATTGATGGAAGTAACTCCGTATCGAAGGCATCGTCATCCTTTAGAGCAAGCATTGTTTCAGTACTTATGGAATTTATCTTCACTGCACCCGCGCACAATGAGTATGACCAACCCTGCTCTTTGGTGTTGACCATTTTTAAAAAATTCCATATTTCGTTCAATGCTATCTTCATCCTACTCTGTTAGGGATCACAAAATAAACATTCAGCATCATATACTGCAATAACAATCTTTTTGTGTTCCAATTTTATATATTCAACCCGTGGAAAAAAGATGGGTATATAAAGACGATGGAGACTTAGAAATTGTTGAACAACTTAGTCGCGATCTCAACATTAACGAGTATCTCTCAAAGATCTTGGTGCAGCGAGGAATTACAGACTTTGATAAGGCAAAAGAATTTTTTAGACCTTCGTTATCTCAACTAAATGATCCATTTCTGATGCTGAATATGGACAAAGCTGTAAATAGGTTGACAGAAGCAGTATTTAGTCAAGAGAAAATCTTAATATATGGCGATTATGATGTTGACGGCACTACTTCTGTTAGCTTGGTTTATTTGTTCTTAAGAAATTTTACTGAACATATTGAATTCTACATTCCTGACAGATACACTGAAGGCTATGGTATTTCCGAAAAGGGTATTAACCACGCAATAGAGAGTGATGTAAAGTTGATAATTGCCTTAGACTGTGGAATACGTGCCATCGATAGGGCCATCCAGGCAAAAGATGCGGGAGTAGATTTAATAATCTGTGATCACCATATACCTGGTGAAATTCTACCTCAAGCATATGCCATCTTGGATCCGAAGCAAGAAGACTGTAATTACACATTTGACGAATTATCTGGTTGCGGAGTAGGATTTAAGCTTCTAGAGGGGTTTTGTCAGCAGAATACCATTGAAAAAGAAAAACTGTTCGAGTATTTGGATTTGGTTGCTGTCAGTATTGGATGTGACCTTGTTCCAATAATTGGAGAAAATAGAATACTATCATTCTACGGGCTAAAAAAACTCAATCAGTCTCCTTCCGCAGGGCTTAAATCTCTCATTGAGATTAGTGGGAAGAAAAAGAAGTTTTCAATTACTGATGTCGTCTTCTCAATTGGACCTAGAATTAATGCAGCAGGTAGATTGACACATGCCAAAGAATCGGTAAACCTACTAATTGGTGATTCCTCTCAAACGGATGCTTTTGCAGATAATCTTAATGATAGAAATAAAGAAAGAAGGGAATTTGATCAGTCAATCACAGCCGAGGCGCTGCAAATGATCGAAGAATCCGATAAAAAGAAAAAGTCAACTGTCTTATTCAAAAATGATTGGCACAAGGGTGTAATTGGAATCGTAGCTTCTCGTTGCATAGAGCACTATTACCGGCCCACCATTATTCTAACGGAATCAAAGGGCAAAGCAACCGGATCTGCACGTTCTGTAGAAGGTTTTGATATTCATCATGCCATTTCTGAATGCTCTGATCTCTTGGATCAATTTGGTGGGCATACTCATGCAGCTGGACTTACTTTACCTTTAGACAATGTGGAACCATTTATTGCCAAATTTGAGGATGTGGTGAGTAATAGCATCAATCCAACTCATCTAATCCCAAAGGTCGAAATCGATACAGAGATACCCCTCTCTGCTCTTACATTCAAAACCTTTAGTGTGATGGATCAGATGGCACCATTTGGACCTAAAAATATGGCTCCTGTCTTTGGCACAAAAAATGTTATCGTTGATGAAATTCCAAAAGTGATCAAGGAAAAACACATAAAAGGCTTTGTAAGGTCAATAGACAATAAGAAGAAATATGAGTTTATTGGTTTTGGTTTGGCAGACAAGCTTGATCAAATAAATGTGGGAAAACCATTTCAAATTGCCTATCACTTGGAAGAAAATAACTATTTGGGACAAAAGTCCCTGATTCTTAATCTTAAGGATATAAGAATTGATTCATAACTTGCACTTCTTTTATGGAACTACGCGCAGAACATCTTGTCAAGAAATACAAAAAGAAAAAAGTCGTTAACGACATTTCTGTAACTGTTAGAACAGGAGAAATTGTAGGTCTCTTGGGACCAAATGGAGCAGGGAAAACTACTTCTTTTTACATGACAGTGGGTTTAATTAAGCCCAATGAAGGTAAGATTTTTTTGGATGAGGAAGACATCACAGAGCTACCTATGTATCAAAGGGCAAAGAAAGGAATTGGATATCTCGCCCAAGAAGCGTCTGTCTTTAGAAAATTAAGTGTCGAAGATAATATCCTTGCCGTCCTAGAAATGACTAATCTCAGCAAGGAAGAGCAAAAAGAAAAATGCGAAGGATTGCTTGAGGAGTTTAGCCTTACGCATGTTCGAAAAAACCTTGGTCAAGTATTGTCAGGAGGTGAGCGAAGAAGAACGGAGATTGCGCGAGCACTAGCAGTAGATCCAAACTTTGTTTTATTAGATGAACCTTTTGCCGGGGTAGATCCAATCGCAGTTGAGGAAATTCAGACAATTGTCGCTCAGCTCAAGAATAAAAACATCGGCATACTCATTACTGACCACAATGTAAACGAAACTCTATCTATTACTGATAGAGCATACCTAATGTTTGAAGGTCGATTGCTAAAAGCCGGTACTGCCGAAGAATTGGCCAATGACGAGCAAGTAAGAAAGGTTTATCTTGGTAAACATTTCGAGCTAAAAAGAAAAGTATAGTAGATGGAATTGCTCAACTCCATATTGTCTTGGGTGATGAAGAAAAGAATTCATCAAATCGAGCTATTCATGAAATATCCTCATGAGGTTCAAAATGAACTTTTAGAGGATATGGTGAAGAAGGCCAACAAGACCGAATACGGTAAGCAATTTGGATTCAAGACCATTGAAAACTATGAGCATTTTAAAAACAAGGTGCCTATAGTCGGTTACGAAGATCTTTTCCCTTACATCGAGCGTCTAATGAAAGGTGAGCAAAACCTCCTTTGGCCATCCGAAATACGTTGGTTTGCCAAATCATCAGGCACAACCAATGCAAGAAGTAAATTCATCCCAGTATCTCAGGAAGCACTCGATGATTGTCACTACAAAGGTGGCAAAGACTTACTAAGTATTTATTTCAACAATTATCCAGAGGCAAAAATGTTTGCTGGGAAAGGATTGGTAATTGGTGGCAGTCATCAAATCAATCAATTTGATGAGAATTCCAATTCCTACTATGGAGATGTATCTGCTGTATTGCTCAAGAATTTACCGTGGTGGGCACAAATGGTGCGAACACCTAGTCTGGACATCGCGCTTATGGACGAGTGGGAGGAAAAAATTGATAAGATGGTTGAAATCACAGCAAACGAAAATGTTACTAACATTTCCGGCGTTCCAACCTGGATGATCGTCCTCATTGAGAAGATGCTCGAAAGAAATAATGTCAATAATCTTTTAGATGTTTGGCCAAACCTGGAAGTCTTTTTTCATGGAGCGGTCTCTTTTACTCCCTACGAAGAGCTATTTAAAAAATTGATACCTTCTTCTAGCATGAGGTATATGGAAACCTACAATGCATCTGAAGGCTTTTTTGGAATCACAGATCAGGTGAATAGCAGTGAGATGCTATTAATGCTAGATTATGGAATTTTTTACGAATTTATTCCATTCGCAGAGCTGGATAGTAACAACCCTAAGACCTTGACACTTGATGAAGTAGAGGTAGGAAAAAATTATGCAATCATTATAACCACCAATGCTGGCCTTTGGAGATATCGAATTGGTGACACAGTAACTTTTACCAGTATTGATCCATTCCGAATAAAAATCTCTGGTCGGACAAAACACTTTATCAATGCATTTGGCGAAGAGCTAATTATAGACAATGCAGAAGTGGCTGTTGCAGAAGCATGCAAAAAAACAGATGCCATTATCGATAATTTCACGGCTGGCCCAACGTATTTAGGCGATGGAAATAAAGGAGGACATGAGTGGATCATTGAGTTTACCAGAGGACCAAATGACCTCAATCGTTTTACTCAACTTCTTGACGAGAAACTAAGAGAAGTAAACTCTGATTATGATGCTAAACGTTACAAGGATATAGCACTGCAGGCTCCAACTATCCACGTTGTACCTCAACGCACGTTTTATGCATGGATGAAATCGAGAGGTAAGCTTGGAGGTCAGCATAAGGTTCCTCGGCTGGCCAATAATCGTGAATATCTGGATCAATTGTTGGAATTCAGAAGCCACTCATCATAGATTTTTAGGGTCTTAATTAAAGACAAAAACATGATTTATAACTTTGCGTAAGACATTTTGCATTGAACCTTAAGTAATAAATCGTAGTTTTACCGATTCCATGCGCGACCAAATTTTCATAAGAGTACTTACACTAATCCTATGCTTTGCTATGGTAGCAGAAGTTACTGTGCTAGTTGAAAATATAGACGCAATTTCATTGGAAGTGGATGGCGAAATGGAACATGAGGAGAGCAAAGAGAAAGAAAAAGAAAAAACCACAACAGGTATTAACTCTATCTTGCTAACTAACGACTCGCTCATCTCTCAAACATCATTTGCAACGTACCAACTTCGAAACTGGAATACTCCTTCTTTAGATTTTCAAACACCCCCACCTGAGTTGAGTTGAGTTAATCCGATTATTACTTTTTACTTAACACAACTTTAACTTTTATGGATAGTCAAAAGACTGGTCTGTTTAGTAATTTAAAATCAGACCTACCTGCCAGTTTGGTAGTATTTTTAGTCGCAGTGCCTCTTTGTTTAGGAATTGCGCAAGCTTCTGAAGCACCTCTATTTGCAGGCGTCATTGCCGGAATTGTGGGGGGAATCATTGTTGGAATTATAAGTGGATCGCAAGTCGGCGTTAGTGGTCCTGCTGCTGGTTTAGCAGTTATTGTTGCTGGTGCAATACAAGATTTGGAATCTTATCAGGTTTTCCTAGCAGCTGTCGTTGTTGGTGGAGTATTTCAAATCATTCTAGGCTTTATCAAAGCCGGAATTATTGGTTACTACTTTCCCTCATCAGTTATTAAAGGAATGCTTTCAGGTATTGGTATCATCATCATTTTGAAGCAAATACCTCATGCTTTTGGTTATGATGAAGACCCTGAAGGAGATTTAGGTTTTGCTCAAGCCGATGGAAAAAATACATTCACAGAGATTATTGACATTTTCAGATATCCTGAAAATATTGATGTAGGAGCGCTAACAATTTTTCTAATTGCTGCAGCAATTCTCGTTCTCTGGGAACAAAAGTTTATTAAGAAGATCAAGCTTTTTCAGATCATCCAAGGCCCACTTGTTGCTGTAATGGCTAGTATTCTACTAAACATAGGATTTGCTGGTACATCTCTACATATCACAGGTGAGTCACACATGGTAAACTTACCTGTTTCAGAAAGCTTTGGAGGTTTCTTTAACCAGTTTACATTGTTTGATCCGAGCGCATTATTCAGACTCGATGTTATATTCATGGGTGCCATAATAGCTCTTGTTGCCTCTCTTGAGACGTTACTTTGCGTTGAGGCTACCGATAAGCTAGATCCTCAGAAAAGGATTACACCAACAAACCGTGAGTTAATTGCTCAAGGTGTGGGTAATGCATTTTCTGGTATGATAGGAGGACTACCTGTAACTCAGGTAATTGTTCGAAGCTCTGCAAATATTCAGTCTGGTGGACGTACTAAAATGTCCGCAATTCTTCATGGTGTATTATTACTTGTGTGTGTTATTCTAATACCAGACATATTAAACCTAATTCCTAAGGCTTGTCTAGCAGCAATTTTGATTATTGTAGGATATAAACTTGCGAAGCCTGTTATTTTCAAACAAATGTGGGCAGGTGGAAAAGATGTATTCCTACCTTTCATTATCACCATCCTTGGAATTGTCTTTACAGATCTTCTAATAGGAATCGGGATGGGCTTGGTAGTAGGTATATTCCAAGTTCTTTACAACAATTTCAAAAAGCCATATGATGTAGAAAAAACTGAAGAAGGTGGAGAAATTAAGTTGAGATTAGAGCTGTCGGAAAACCTAACTTTCCTAAGTAAGGCAAGTATGATTGATACAATTGCACATATTCCTGATAATTCTAACATTATCATTGATGCCACAAGATCTCACTATATCCACCCGGATATAATTGAAATGATTGAGGACTTCAAACAAAATGCTGAGTATCGAAACATAAAATTGGAAACCAAGGGATTCGATAAGATGGGCACTTCAAACAAACTCGAAGAGTTAAAAGAAGCGACCAAAGATCTCTAGAATTTAAAACTAAGGCCTCTCATCAGAGAGGCTTTTTTTTAATCTAAATGATCAATGTAGGTTTTCCACTTCTCTAAAACTGACGAAAAATCATCAGGCAATTCGGAATCGACAAAAACTTCTTTCTTAGTTATTGGGTGAATAAAACCTAGTGTCTTAGCATGCAATGCCTGACGAGGTAACATCTTAAAACAGTTTTGAACAAACTGCTTGTATTTTGTAAATACTGTCCCCTTTACTATCTCGCTACCTCCATAGGTGGCATCATTAAATAGCGGATGTCCAACATAGCGCATATGCGCCCTTATTTGATGAGTACGCCCTGTCTCAAGATTACATTTTACCAAAGACACATATCTTAAGTCCTCTAGCAATTCATAATGTGTGATTGCATGGCGACCAAAGTCTCCATCCGGAAACGCCATGGTAATTCTTCGATCTTTGAGGCTCCTACCCACATTGACATTTATAGTTCCTTTTTCGTCTTCAGGAACGCCCCAAACAAGCGCATAGTAAGTACGTTCGATTGAATGATCAAAAAATTGCTTCGCCAATCCAGTCATTGCCTTTTCAGTCTTCGCTATCACAAGCAATCCGGAGGTGTCTTTATCAATTCTATGTACAAGCCCTGGCCTTCCATCATTGCCTTTCATTTCTGGCAGATTCTTAAAATGAAAAGCCAATGCATTCACTAGTGTTCCAGACCAATTTTGATAGGCAGGATGCACAACCATTCCGGCAGGCTTATTAACAATGAGCAAGTGTTCATCTTCGAAAACTATATCAAGAGGGATATTCTCAGGCACCAATTCTTCATCTCTTGGCGGTTCAGGCAACATCACTGAAATTTCATCTAATGGATGAACCTTATAATTAGGTTTGACATCACTACCATTCACTTTCACGAACCCTTCCTTTATGCCAGCTTGAACTTTATTTCTAGTAACATTCGAGAGTCGATCCATTAAGAACTTATCGATACGCAGTAAATCTTGTCCTGCATCAACCTTGATATGATGGTGCTCATATAGGTCTCCTTCAATTTCGCTTGGTTCATCCGTCATAGCTGTAAATTTAAGCCATGGTAAGGCTACCTACACCAACTCAGGAAATAACCCATCCTCTTTTAGCACAAAAAGGAATTCGTCTTTTTATTAAAAGAGATGATTTGATTCAT
>CAZWLS010000091.1:11284-13008 GCA_964634415.1 uncultured Roseivirgaceae bacterium
GGAGAAAGCTTAAGTATAATTTAGCTGCTATAAAGGCTAAAGAATGTTCTGGAATTGTAACAATGGGTGGTGCGTACAGTAATCACATTGCTGCTACTGCTGCTTTAGCAAAGGAAAATAACCTGCAATCTGTAGGAATCATTCGTGGGGAGGAGCTTGATGAGTCTAGCAATCCTACACTAAAATTTGCTCATAATTCTGGGATGAAACTGAAGTTTGTGGGTCGATCTGAATACAGAGAATTAAGATCTAATCCTGAGTTGATTAAAAATCAATTCGAAAAACTTTATTTTCTTCCAGAAGGTGGAACCAATGAATTAGCAATTAAGGGATGTGAGGAAATAATTCCAGAAATTGATTTCGATTTTGATGTACTAGTAACTTCAGTTGGAACAGGAGGTACGTTCGCTGGGATTCTTAAATCAGCTAAAAAACAGCATCGAATAATAGGAATAAGCAGTTTGAAAGGTGATTTTATATATGATGAAGTGAAAAAATTATTGGTTGAACATGAAATTGTAAATCAAAATTATCAGATTGAAAGTGACTATCATTTTGGAGGATATGGTAAAACGCAGCCTGAATTGATCGATTTTATTAATTGGTTTAAAGAAAACTTTGATGTTTCAATTGATCCTATTTATACAGGAAAGACCTTTTTCGCCGTTTGGGATATGATTAAACGCAATAAATTCGAAAATAATCTTAAAATAGTGATATTACACACTGGAGGTTTACAAGGTATTGAAGGCTTTAATCGAAAAAATGAAAATATTATTCAATAAGACTTAATTTTAAAACAATTTGTCAGCGGTGAAAAAATTTGTGTTCATAATAGTCTCCGCATCTTTAATTGCATCCTGCAACGTAGGTGAGCTGGAGTTTGATAATCTAGAGGTGACCCCGATCACGGGAGTTTTTAGTTTTCCTTTGGGAGAATCTACCTATGTAATGCGTGATTTGGTTGCAAATCAAACTGGTGATTCCCTTAGTTTCCAGGAAGATAGTACTTCGCTATACACCTTACTTTATTACGATACCATTACATATAGTACCCCAGACGATCTCGTTCAGATAGATGACATCAATTTCAGTGGTGCAATTGGCACTATCCCGACTGCAGTCGGGCCCGGAACAGTGAATCTTGGTGATTCTTTTGATATAAGTTACGATCCTCAAGACAATGAAGAACTTGATTCTGTCTTTTATGAGTCTGGTGATCTCACAATTACCACTACCTCTACAATAGCGGGAGATGTAGATTATACATTTACCATTGCTAATACGACTAATGTAAACAATGGTGATCCTATTACGGTGACAGGCAATATTTCAAATGGTGGTACGGATATGCAGACACGGTCTTTAATCGGTCATAAAACTGTACTTACCGACCCAAGTGGTAGCAATGCTTTAGCAGTAGATCTAGATGCTGTGGTAACACTATCGGGCGCTCAATCTTTGGCCGGTACGGAGACTTTATCATTCGACCTGACATATGGAAATCAAACCTTCAGCTTAATCTACGGTAAGTTTGGTCAGGACACCATTCAAGTAGGCGATCAGTCAATTGAAATCGATTTCTTTAGTCAATCTGCAAGAGAAGGTATAACATTTGGAAACCCTAGCATGACTTTTGATTTTAGAAACTTATTTGGGGTACCAATTGTTAGTCAATCTGCAAGAGAAGGTATAACATTTGGAAACCCTAGCATGACTTTTGA
>CAZWLS010000092.1:0-12869 GCA_964634415.1 uncultured Roseivirgaceae bacterium
AGAAGTACCAAAAGCACTTGCCGAAGCATTGAGAAACGGAAACCTTGGTGTAATGGATTACGACAAATTCCAAAACAGCGAAGCTGATACTGATATGAGAAGTGCAATAGCTGGGTCTGGAAGTAAACGATCCGGTAAGAAGAAAGACTAAACCTGACTAATCTAAAGAAAGAAGCCCGAGAGATCGGGCTTTTTTTATTCAGCTACTTTTTCTGGTGTAAACTCACCTTCCATCTCGATGGCTTGTTTGATATGGGTCAAATGGTGCCGAGAGTGCCATGCATATAAACCTATCAGCCATTCGAGCATAAACTCCTCGCCATATTCAGGATGAATAAATGGTCGTTTCTTCTGATCGTTATTCAAAGACTTTAGGAGCATGATTAGTCGGTTATGCACACCGCCTAATATCTCAATTGACTCCATAATCTCTTCATTATTTGCATCTGCCGTTTTGGCCCACTCTACCTCATTATATGTCTTAATCGTTGGTTTTTCTTCAGTGAGAATCCATTTAAATCTTAGGAAGCTGTTCATGTGGCTATCCGCCAAATGATGAACCACTTGCTTGATACTCCAACTACCTGGCCGATAATTCATATCCAATTCATCGTATGAAAGGTTCCCTACGAGCTTCTTAAGTTTTTCTGGTAGCGTCGCTAAAGTCTCAATCCATTGACTAAATATTTCATCGGTGACTTCAGCAGGAGGTTGGTATTTACCGATCGGGTATTTAAGAGTTTCTATATCCACGCTAGGTTATTTTCTTTTTTTATAAATAGGGACGGTACTGCACGGCTCACCATACATTAAACTACTAACCAAAGGAAGCAATTTCTCCGTGATTGTTGTGTAAGCATATTCAATACTTTTCACATTACCACAACCTTTGATTACTACTTTTTTTCCTTCTAAATCATTGCTAGCAATGCACTTGTTAATGGCATCATTAATCAATGTTTTCTCTACAGCTTGCTCGTCTCCAAACGTGACGGAATTTACATGATCTCTTAGTTTAGTAACAAGAAGCATGTATGCCCAGGTTGGAACAATTGCATCTACAGAACAAATCAAACCGACGTTTTTATCACTATAAACACTCCAGTCATTTTCCTTGAGGAATTCTCTAAAGTCTTTCTCACGGAGGATCATTCCTTGAAAAAGTTGATCTTTCATATCAAAAAGAACACAATCTCCCTTATGTAGATAATCTTCAAGGTCCAGTGATATCAATGGGCTTTTGGCTACTCTATTTACAATCTCCTCCATAATTAAAGCAACTGCTTTTTAGGTGTAGTAGTTCGCCACTCTTTCCAATAGTTGGGCTCGAAGTAGGCAACGTCTTCGACGACATCATTTTGAAATTTCTCGAATGCAATTCTTCCCATATTTTCTGCAATCGGAACGATATCGTCAATAAAAATAAGATTTTCCTGATCTACTATTTCTCTGAATTTTGGCATACCATCACCAAATACATAAAGAGGTTGTTGGAATTCTTTAAATGTGTTATCATCCAAAATTTTGGGAGCAAGCTTCCAAATAGATCCTCCATCCTGATCTTCTATTTGGGTATACACTTCCATCCTTCTTGCATCCATCATTGGACAAATCAAGTGATTGCCAAGAAACTTACCACGAACGGCTTCTGCCATTACATCAAGTGATGGTATTGATATCAACTTTTTTTGGAGAGAAAAGCAAATACCTTTTGCTGTTGACACTCCTATTCTTAACCCTGTGTATGATCCTGGCCCTGATGATACTGCAACAGCATCTAAGTCTTCAAAGGAAACATTTGCTTCTTTACAAATATCTAAGCCTATGCCGGGCAAGAGTGATGAATGTGATTTTTCTACCTGATGAACCTGACTTGAAAGCAATTCACCATCCCTATGAAGTGCTACTGAGCACACCATGGTCGATGTCTCTATACTTAGAATTAAAGCCAATTAGTTTGATTTTAGAATCGATTGATATCTTTCAGAATCATTTAAAATTTCAACAGCCATCTGGACATCCGGATCTTTGCCAAAAGTAGATTCAATAATTCCCTTTTCGAAGAAATATCTTCCGGCAATTTCTTGCTCTAATAGCATGGTTATCTCCTCTTTATAAGTAATGATATCTTCATCTTTATTATGACGTGTCGCCTTCTCAAGGTTGTCAAAATAAGATTTTAGCTTATCGTATTTTTTCTCCTCTTTAGCGATTTTGATGAGATCTTTAGTTTCTTTTTCAACTCTAGTTTCGTACTCAAAATCCCTTTTAGAAAGCCATTTCACAAATTCGTTGTAGTCAGCATCACTTAGTCGCAGTTCATTGGGAGACTCTGGGTTCAAATTTTCGTTTTGATAGAAGTATTCAGTTGCATAATGAAAAATGTGATCTTCACTGAGCAAGCTGGTTGTAATTGGGGCGAATTCTAACCTCGCTACTTCTACATCTGGATCAATTCCCCCTCCATCAAATACTTGTCTGCCATTTAATGTGAAAAACTCATTCTTTAATGAATCCGGGATTTTACCTACACTCCCATCAGCATTGCGGTTGCTATAATCAATTGCCTGAATGCAACGGCCTGTTGGGGTATAATACTTGGCAGTTGTGATTTTTACTACGGCATCGTATGAAAGAGGACGTTCGATTTGAACAAGTCCTTTACCAAAAGTTTTTCTTCCGATTAAAACACCTCTATCATAATCCTGCATTACTCCAGAAACAATCTCTGAAGCTGAAGCGCTTCCATTGTCTGTAAGAACTACAACAGGGATATCGGCATCTACTGGATCATTAAGCGTATTATATGTCCAATCATTCGCGCGTATTTTACCTTTTTGGGTTACAATCTTCCTTCCTTTTTCAATAAATACGTTTGAGACATTAACTGCTTCGTGCAACAACCCTCCAGGATTTCCTCTTAAGTCCAGAATTATCTTATCTGCACCCTGTTCGATTAGGTCAAGAACTTTAATCCCTATGGATCTTCCTACATTTTGAGTGAAGCTAGTGAGTCTAACATATCCAATGTTATCAGTAACCATGCCTGCATAAGGAACACTATCAACTGCTATTTTTTCTCTTTTTACGTTTACATCAAACATATCACTTTGACCAAAGCGTTTTACTGTCAATGTAATCTCAGAATTAGATTGGCCCTTCATTAGAAATCTAACTTCTTCTTGGGTTTTGCCTTCAAGAGGAACTCCATTTATCGCGTGAATTTCATCTCCTGCTCTAAGCCCAGCTTCATGAGCTGCAAAGCCTTCATATGGCATCACTACAGTGCTAACACCATTTTTTCTTTCTACTACAGCTCCAATACCAGAATACTCGCCGGTAGTCATAATGCGATATGTTTCTATGTCATCAGCTGCTATATAGTTGGTGTATGGATCAAGTGTTTCCAACATTTCATCAATCCCAGATTTCAATAATGTAGTCGGATTGATTTCATCCACATAATGGGAATTCACTTCTTTAAAAAGTGTGGCAAAAATGTCCAGGTTCTTAAGTATTTCGAAATACCGGTCAGTTGACGGCTTTACTGCAGCTGTAAGAACTACAAGAACAACTACTAATGGGAGGATGACTTTTGCTTTTCTACTCATATCTTTCTGGGTTAACCCCTAAATCATTGATCGATAGTACCCAAACGTTCAAGACACTTGATTAGTTGGGATTGAATGTTATCAAAGGTTAAAATCTGTTTCGAAAGATACACGAAACCTATGTAAAGGCCCTTTGTTTCAAAAGAATTGGGGATCAACTCTTTATTTAATCGATAAGCTTCACGAATTCTACGCTTGAGGAGATTCCTATCTACAGCGCGTTTAAAATTCCGTTTTGGAACGGATATAAGGATTTGATTTGGCCCGACATCATCGGACTGCAGGTGACGAACTTGAAAGTCACCTAAATAAAAAGAGGAACCCTTTTTAAATAGTCCCTCAATTTTCTTCTTTCCTGTCAGCTTCTCATTTTTTGAGAAACTGTATCTAGCTAGGCCCATAGGCCGCAGTTTTTACTTCTTGTGGATATCGTCAGAAACAGTAAGTCTCTTACGACCTTTAGCTCTTCTTCTAGCAATCACAGATTGACCATTCACACTTTCCATTCTTTTTCTGAATCCGTGCTTGTTTTTCTTCTTTCTTACTGAAGGTTGAAACGTCCTTTTCATGTGTTTTATATTTATTCAGCTGTCACATGGAATTCGACCATAAAGGTCTCATTTCATAATAATTTCTTTTCGTTCTTAAAAACGGAGGGCAAAGATAGATAAATCCTTGCCCTCTGTGCAAATTTTCAGAAATTAATTATTACTTGCTTATTCTACTTTGAAAGTGTCTTCAGATACTTCTTGATTTACTAGTACTTCAGAAGCTTTCATATCAATTTTTTGAGGACCCATTTGTTGCTTTAGTGTAAATGGAAATTTAACACCGTCCACTTCCTGGTAATCCATATAATCAACTGACTGTGTAAATGATCCTTGAGGTGTTTCAGTGGTTTTAGAATATCTCACTTTTAAACCTGTCTCTGAATCAAAAAATACAGTATAGCTACTTCCCTTTGATAAAGTAATCTCAACAGCATACGCATCATTACCATTTACCTCTTCAACAGCGGTAAGTTCTAGTTTAGCTCCTAGTTCTTTTAGTCCTAGCTCACTAAATAATGCATTTGCAATGATCTGTTCTTCCATCGTTGCATCGTCCAATGTAGGCTTATTCCCCATTTGAGAAATTGACGCTGTCATACCATCTGACTTGCTGGACATTACAGTCATTCCGCCCATGCCAACAACAGTACTCGTTTTCATACCTTTTGCTTGCACTTGAGTCATGTCTAGCGTACGCCCCATCATTTCACCGCTCATTTTAACAGTCACATTGTTAATCTTACTTATTGCATCTTCTCCTCCTAGTGCATCTCTATAGTTTGCAATTACTTTCTCTACAGTAAGACCATCAGGCAACTTCATCAAAGACGGATCAACTTCATCTCCATAGGTATCATAGTATGTTAAAGGGCCAAATTGCTTCAAGCTTTCAGCAACTTCACCAGCTTTACCAACCACATTAATATATGCGTTTTCAGTATTCAAGTACTTCTGAGCCATTGCTTGAATGTCTTCCTTACTTACCGCCTGTACTTTCTGCAAGTAAGTCGCATAGTAATCTGCAGGCAGATTGTAACGCGCAGTATTCAATGCGAAATTCGCTACAGTAGAAGGCTGTTCTAGAGATCTTGAAAATCTTCCAGAAATCGAGTTCTTAGCAAGCTTCATCTCCTCATCAGAAATGTTTCCATTTTTCACCTGATCCATTTCATAGAAAATTTGAACTACAGAGCTGTCTGTAACTTCGTTACGAACTGATGCACTAGCATTGAACCTACCTACTAACTCATCTGCCGACAAAGAAGAGTAACTACCATAAGTATATCCTTTATCTTCTCTTAGGTTCATGAACAGTTTTGCAGATCCTGAACCGCCCAGAATTTGATTCATAACACGAGCTTTAATTTGATCTTCTGATACAATCTCTAAAGCAACAGGATAGGTAATGTTAATACTTGATTGTACAGCATTTGATCTGTTTACAATACCAACCATATTTCTTTCAGGAGCTTTTGGCATGTTGTAAGTTGGCATTTCAACATCACCCTCTTCCCAACTTCCGAAGTATGTCTTTACTAACTTCTTGATCGCCTTAGGATTTACATCGCCAACAATCGCCAAGTAAGCAATATTTGGCCTGAAGTACTTTGCATGGTATGCTTTAAGATCATCTACCGATATGTTATTAGTGGTTTCTTCAGTCTGGATTTCACCATAAGGATGATCTTTTCCATAAACAAGAACAGAGTTAAGGTTCGCAGCAATTGCTCCCGGATCTTCTTTATTTGAAGCCAAGTTTGAAATTGTTTGCTTTCTAATTTTCTCTAACTCTTCTTCAGGAAAGATTGGGTTGAATGCTACGTCCGTCATCAACTCCAAGATCTTTTCATTGTACTTGGATAAACCTGATGCAAATACGCTAGTAGAACCAGCACCTAGAGAAGCTCCTATGAAATCGATTTCTTCATCTATTTGCTCTTTAGTTCTTGTTTCAGTACCTCTCCGCATCATTTGGCCTACCATCGATAGCATACCTACTTTATCACCCTCCATAATTGGTTCGCGATCTAAAATAAGGCTATAGCTTACTCGAGGTAACTTATGATTTTCGATAATGAAAACTTTCAAACCATTCTTAAGCTCAAACGACTCATATTCGCCAATATTTATTGGTCTTGGAGTTGCTGGCTCAGGCAGTTTGCTTCGATCCACCTGTGCAAAAGCACCTATCATTCCGATGGTCAGAACGAGAGTTAATATATTTTTTAGTTTCATAATTGTTGCTTTTATAGGTTTATTGATCTTCCAACTTTTCTTCGTCTGGCTGCTGCTGAGCAGACTTTGGTAAATAGACTAACTGAACTCGATTAGCAGGATCTAAGTACTTCTTCGCAACTCTTTGTAGATCCTCTTTAGTGACAGCCATGTATCTGTCGATTTCGCTATTTATTAAGTTGGCATCACCAAAATAAACATGATAGTCTGCTAAGCTTTCAGCGATACCTCTTACTGAGCCATTTGAAGAGACAAAAGAGTTTTCAATCTGATTTCTTAGCTTCTGGAATTCTTTATCATCGATTGGCTCATTTTTAGCACGTTCGATTTCTTTGTCCATTGCAGCCTGGAGATCTTCCGGAGTATTACCCATATTTAAAATTCCGAATGAGATGAAAACTCCCGCATCTTCTAGTGCAAATGGGAATGAACCTGCCGCAACAGCAAGCTGCTGGTTGTCAACAATTTCTTTTTGAAATCTAGAACTTTGACCGCCAGAAAGTAAGGTGGTCAGCATTTGCATCGCATAATAATCGTCAGATCCTTGCTCTGCCATCTGATATGCTTGGATGACTGCTGGAAGCTGGATGTTATCGAAAACTTCAGCTTTTACATCGCCAAGTTTTTTCATTTTTACTTCTGGACGAGGGATTTCCTTAGTTCCTCTTTTGATCTCGCCGAAATACTTCTGTATCAACTGCTTCGTTTGAGGTACATCTATATCTCCGGCTATCGAAAGAGTCGCATTATTTGGCACGTAGAACGTTTCAAAAAAATCTTTGAAATCTGCTTCTGTAGCTGCATCAATATCATCAAAAGATCCTATCGGAGTCCATTCGTATGGGGTTCCTTCAAAAACTCTAGAGAATGTCTCTTGCAAAATAGATCCATACGGTTGGTTGTCAACTCTTAGTCTCTTTTCCTCTTTCACAACTTCTTTTTGTGTCGCAACACCCGTAGAATCGATTGTAGCATGAAGCATTCTTTCTGATTCCATGTAAAGTCCCAATTCTAGTTGGTGTGATGGAAGAGTTTCGAAATAGAAAGTTCTATCATTCGAAGTGTTGGCGTTTAATTGTCCACCCGCACTTTCAATGATTTTGAAAAATTCACCTCTTGGTATATTGGGAGATCCCTCAAACATCAAATGTTCGAAGAAGTGAGCAAAACCAGTTCTACCCTCAGGTTCATTTTTGGAACCTACATGGTAAAGCACTGATACATTAACAATTGGAGTCGAGTTGTCTTGATGCAGGATTACATGTAATCCATTGTCCAAGTCATACTCTTCAAAATCAATTCGCTTTTCTTGAGCAAATGCGCCAAGTACTGCGAATATGCAGATTAAGGATAGGGTATTTCGCATATTATATTAGGGTTTAAAATCTAGTTAGTATCTGTTTTGACAGATTTATTACTTATCAATTTGATTCAAAATGTCTTTAATGTGATTTTGATTAAGTCTTGGTCCATATTTGGATACTACCGCCGAGCTAGCAGCGCTTGCTAATTTTCCAGCTTCAGCGTGGGTTCTTCCATGATTGATGCCATATAAAAAGGCACCCGCAAACATATCTCCTGCTCCAGTGGCATCGACAGCCTTTGTAGGGAACGGCTGAATTTCATGATAAGCTGTTCCATCAAATACAACAGCACCATCTTTCCCTTTAGTGATTACGAATTCTTTGGCAACTTTACCGATAGCTTCTTTTGCTTCTTCCAATCCTTCTACACCTGCAAACAACTCTGCTTCTTCAATATTGCAGAATAATAAATCAACTCCCTTACCAACAATTTCTTTCATTTGATCTCCAAAGTATTTTACCATTGATGGATCAGAAAAAGTTAAGCTTACTTTCACATTATTTTCTAAAGCTATCTGCTTTGCCTTTTTCATAGCTTCCAAGCCTGTAGGAGAGGAAACCAAGAAACCTTCCATAAATAGATACTCAGCATTTTTGATTGCTTCTTCGTCCAACTCGTTCTCTGAAAAATCAGTGGTTATACCTAGGAAAGTATTCATGGTTCTTTCCGCATCAGGAGACACCATAACCAAACATTTACCAGTTGTGCCCTCATAAAGATTCTCCAAATTAAGGTTGGATTCTATGCCCGCCTTTATTAGATCATTGGTGTAGAGTGTACCATCTACATCATTGGCTACTTTACATGTATAAAATCCTTTCCCTCCAAATTCAGCAAGGCCAAAAATTGTATTTGCTGCCGATCCTCCACCTTGCTTCTTTTTCACCTTCCCTTCGACCTTAGTAAGAAGATCACTTTGTCTGTCTTCGTCAACTAGAGTCATCAGTCCTTTTTCTACTTCGTTTTCTGAAAAAAACTGATCTTCAACTTCAATTTCATAATCTACCAAGGCATTGCCAATGGCACATACGTCATATTTTTTACTCATTACTTATTTGATTAGATCTAGCGCTCGATTTGGATAGTCGGTAATTATGCCGTCAACACCCCAACCTACCAATTGGTGCATATCTTTAGTCTGATTGACGGTCCAAGGAATAACCTCCATACCTGCTTCTTGAATTTCTTTGATACTTTTCTGCGAAAGTAGTTGATAATAACATGAATATATTTCTGGAATAAATCCAAGTGAGTCAATATTTTTATTCCAGGGTAATTCATTCTCTATTAAGAGTGCCAATCTGACCTTTGGATACTTTCGATGGAAGTATTGGATCGTACGAAAATCGAATGATTGAATTGTCACATTTTCAAGAATATCCCTTTTGCGCAAAAATTCATAAACTAAGTTTGAAAATTCTGCTGGAGATGGATGAAAGATTGAATCTGTAGGCTTGGTGGTTTTAAGCTCAATGTTGTAGCGTATTGGACTTAATCCTTTTGAAAGCACATAAGCCTCCACACTATCAATCACGTGATTTAACAGTGGCTTGTTGGTAGTCATCAGTTCCTGATTTGGAAATCGATCATTCCTTTTTGAACCGCAATCGTACCTTTTGATTTGGTCATATGTAAGCTGATAGATATTGATTATCGAATCTTCTGGAATTTCATTTCCGGCACTATCAAAACAAAAGTGTGGCGAGAAAAATGGCTCATGACTAACTACAAGACGCTTGTCTTTTGAAACAACCAAATCGAGCTCTAAAGTTGTTACTCCTAATTCAGCAGCCAAAATAAATCCTGAAATGCTGTTTTCAGGAGCTAGACCTCTTGCTCCTCTATGCCCTTGAATATCCAAGATCGACTCACTTTTTTCATAATTACATGAAAGCAAACACACAATTAGCAAGATGTAGTATCTGTACATTATGATAAAAATTTTATTCGTGTGAATATGTAGTGAAGTGATTCCTCATTAATTACCATTCTGTAAAAATCAGTATCACCGATTCGTTCAGAATGATACCCCTTCTTTAGGTATTTCTTGCTTATGTTTTTATCAAACCAATGAACAAGTCTAATTATATCGTTTTCAATTTCAAGACACGTCATCCCTCGCTTGCCTACTACACAACCAGAATTAAAAACACATGGTATATGGAACAAAGTATTATATACATAGTTCTGAAAACTATGACCTTTATTTTGACGATAGTACTTCTTTAGCTCTTTTTTCTGTGCCTTTATTTCATTTTTAATTGAATCTTTTTGATCACTCTTGGCAGTCACGTGATCCCTACAAAGCTGCTCTATCTTGAACTTTAATCGGTCAACCTTATGCAATGATTCAAATAGCGGTCTGTGCGTATGACCAATTATTGATACAACTTTTTGAAAAGCAGAAAAGCCATATACCTGCTTTTCAATTTTGTACTGCTTTTGACTGCTGTGAGAAACAGAATAACTTTTTATGCCAAGTGGGTTAGCAAAATATTTTAATGTAAACCCAATAAGCTCATTATGTTCTTGATATTTCTTGCTTGCCTGATGCCCGTGGAAAACGAATAAATAATCCTTACCAAATTTCAATTTTAATGCCTCATGATGCTCATAATTGAACGGGAGGTCTTTCATTAGTTTCAACTCGAGATCATGATTACCTATCGTCTTGAAAAAATCACCTTTCCTATTAAAGCCGTCAAAGAGGTCATAAATTTCCTTCCATTTATTCACAATCTTGCTTACCTGAAATCTTTGAAGTTCTTCAACGTCTCCATTAAGAATTAGCGCATGATCATTTTTGAGATAATAATCTTCAAGCGCTGCCTTAAAAAGCTCAGAATTTCGTTTGAAGTCATCCGTAGATCCTCCATCACCCATATGCAAATCAGAAAAGATCACCCATCTTTTTTTTGAGGATAGTTCAATCGTTGAACTATCCTCAAAAAGCTTATTGAGTTTCTTATATATAGCCTTGGTTTTTGCCTGATTCTTCTTAGCCATTACTGAACGCTCAGAGATCAAGCTAGCAATTTAGAAATATGAGTACAAACCATTGAGCATTTTACTCAATGAGAAGAAAAATTAATATTGGACAATGGGGTTAGTTCATAGACTCCCAATTGCCATCTGCTTTGACTTTATATTCTGTTGGATTTTCATTCCACTCATCTTTCAAACTTCCTGTAAGATTTGTCATCCAATCGTCATAAAAAAGTTGCAATTTACCATCCTCGATTTGCCACATTGTTGGATCTGGTTCCATTTTAGTTGATGACTCAGCAATGGCATAAGCACACCAACCTCCGTACGCTGGAAGGTACTTTTCAGGTGATTCTTGAAATAGCAGTCTATTCTTCGTACTTGAAAAGTAGTAGGTCAATCCATTATAATTTACGGATTCTTCCTCAACCCCTTTTTTAGCTTCGCCTTGCTCAAAATATGCAACTGGATCATATCCATCTATTGCTATCCCGTCTACGTTGTAAGTTTCATCTTTGGGTTCGTCTGAGCCCGAAGAGCATGCTACTGCAATTACTAGTACTAATGTTAATATGCTTAATTTCTTCATGGTTACTTTAAAAGTTTCGATCAGCTAACGATTATTATTCTTCGAAAGCTAAGAAAAAAAACTCTTTAGAGACTTCTAGTCATAAGGAAGACATTCAGATTTTTTTAACAATCTCCTTATTTTAGTACTTCACACATAACCACTTAAAATGCCAGGGATTCAAAAAATTACTCACAAAGGAAAGGAGATCATTTATGTCGACTACCGGGGTCAGTCTGAAGATCAAATGTTAGAAACAGCCTCATCCCTTAGAGAATTTTTGGCGGGTAGTCCTGGATTTCATTTGAGGTTGGTGAATATCTCCGACACTCCGGCAACTCGTAAATTCACTGCTTACATAAGAGAATTAGGAAAAGAGACTAAAGACATACCTGTTAAGGCAGCAATAGTAGGTATCACCGGTGCAAAAAAAGTTTTACTGTCTGGTTACAATAGACTACTTGGTGGAGCAATGCGTCCTTTTGATGATGAAGAAACTGCTAAGGAGTATTTGATAAATTAAAAAAGGCCCGACGAATTCGCCAGGCCTCACATTCCAAAGCTGGTATATTTTGGTTACTTAATTTTAAATTCTACAACCTCTTTAGAAAGATTATAGAAAGTGTCGTAAGCTCTTATTTCAATCTTCACGTGCTTACCCTTAAAGTCTCTCAGTTTGTCAGAAAAATCAATAAATTCTTTGTTTTCACTCACTATTACAGAACCATCATTTATTTGGTAGGTTAGTTTTTGAACGTTAACCTTAGCGTCAGTTGCATCTACTATCAACTTTATTTCCTCCGAAAAAATAGGAAGGCCATTTTCAAAGGAAATCGGTGATGCATTGAATGCAGCTCTTACTTTCGGACCTTGCTTGTCAATGTAAATATTATCTGTTCTAACCTGCTCCTGGTTGCCCGCTTTATCGGTACTGTAATATTCTATTCTGTAAGATCCATCTTGTAATTGATGCGGAACCATCTGTCGACCATCCGATTTCATATATGGTAAATCGGCTATCTTAAAAAAAGTGGTAGCAAGACCAGACTCTTCTTCAATAATCTTAAACTTAATTCGCGTTGCAGGACCGAAAACGTATGATCCAGATTCGGTTCGAAGCAGGTCTGTTCTTGGTGCAATGACATCAGTATTCAATACATCAGAACCGTCCGTATTATTGTAGCCATTATCTAAAGCCAGTTGTGCTGTTGCTGAAACAGCAGTGCCTGTGATAAATAAAGCAATACAAATTACCTTCTTGAAAAAATCCATAACGTGCTTTTTGAATTGTGAGCACAAAGATCTTGGAATTAAATACTCCTGAATATCAGTGATTAATTGGCTTTTGAATTAAGTCATTTTATTAGTCGCTACTATGTGTTTTTTTAAATCAAAAAAATATAAATAATTGATTTTATGACACTTATAATTAATGACTTCTATTTTTAGTAGAAATAAACATGTAGTAGGTTCTCATTCCACAAATTGATATCCAACAATAAAAAAGAAAACCCTGACTCATTTCTGAATCAGGGTTTTGAAAGTGGGCTCTGA
>CAZWLS010000093.1:0-12852 GCA_964634415.1 uncultured Roseivirgaceae bacterium
GCTGCAAGTGATGATGCTCCTCCTCCACCTACACAAGAATGGGCAAAGGAGGATCTTTCACAAGATGATGATCTACCTTTTTAGCGTCGCTTTCTAAAAGTAATTGGGATGTAATCGTCAGTTGGTAATCCTATATGGGCTAGGTCCCACCTATCATCATATCCATTTACAAGCTGACGTATACATTCTACGCGATCTTCTGTTGGATATGGACAATCATCCCAGTGAAATATTTCTACTCGATATTGATATTGTTTTTTTATTCCGTTTACTCGAACCTCAACTTCAATATCTTGTTCTTCGTTAAGCTGTGGTATTTCGATACCTATTATTCCCATATTATTATTAGTTTTTCGCATTAAGATGGCAAATAATATACCTAAAACTGTAACCTACTATTTCTCAGTGCGTTATCGTCTAACCCAATGAAAGCAAATTTTCAATTTCGGACATTATTACGTTCAAAAACAACCATTAACTACTTACTCCCATTGTGTTGTTTGATGGCTATTAGATGCTCATCTGATCCGCAGAAAAGGCCCTCACCATTACGCTCGGATAGCTCTTCTGTGCATAATGTAGCTACGTATATTGAATTTAGTAGTCCTGCGGTAAGAGGACGGGAAATATTTGGGGAAGGACCTGACTTTTTAGTTCCTCATGGTGAAATTTGGAGAACAGGAGCAAATAATGCAACGTTCTTAAGTATAGCAGGAGATCTATCTATAGATACCTTTAAATTGGATAGTGGTAGCTACTCTATTTTCACAATCCCAGAAAAAGATGAGTGGGTATTAATTTTCAATAAGGAATGGGATCAATGGGGCTCCTACAACTATCAAGACTCACTTGATGAATTTAGGATGAAAGTAAAAGCGAAATATGCTGACCAAGTGCAGGAACGTATGCTTTTTTATTTTGCTGATGATTCTTTAAAATTCAGATGGGATAAGGTAAGATGGGCTGTTCCGATCAACCGTCCCTAAGGGCTTCATTCACAACTCTAATCTTCAGGCGCGACATACTTGATATAATATCATCACATTCTTGTAACATGAAGCGCTTTTTCATCACTTTTGGATCAAAAAATCCAATGTAAACATCTTCGTTTTCTTCCCAGACCAGAATCTTCATTGGTAGGTCCAACGCTGTTGTTTGTCTGCATGAAATTAACTCAATCATCAGATTTGGATCTTCGAATAAGATCATTCTTGTAGGCGGGATATCTACACCATACTCTGATGCCACTTTATCATGCTCAACAGTCTCAAAATAAGCAAGCTTCTTATTCTTGATAATTTCAACGATTCGATTTACAGTTTCATCAACAGATCTAGAGCTACGATATATGGTCATATTCTGCGCATCTAATCCAAGTGCTACTGAAATCACAAAGGCGAAAAGGAAAAATCTCATTGGGCGGCGTTTTCTTTAACACCGCTAAGATAATATGCTCAAATTTAAGAAACCGAATATACCCTTATCGACTTTCAATCATATCGCATAGATTAGCAATCCGAAAAGATTTATTTTTACTGTAACAACGGTTAAATCCAATATATGAATATATACGCAAAGCTCACCATCCTCTGTTTATTTCTGGTTTTGTTCACTGCGGGTGTATTATCCTTTTTTGCTGATCAGAAGGTAGAGCAAACTTTAAAAGAAGAGATTGTGAGTAGCATGACTCAGCAATCAAAAGGTATTAGTTCAGATATTGGACGATTCATGTTTTCGAGGCTAAATGATATAAGGATGGCCTCTAAAAATCCTTATTTCAGAAATATCAATGCTGACCCTGAACAATTAACGCAACGACTGCAGGAGTTAGAGAACCTAAATGGTCTGTATTATTCCTTTTCACTATTTGATAGCAATAGAGTTAGAATTGCTGACAGCAAACGTATATCAATCGGAAAACAGCATTCTCCAAGTTTGTACTGGGAAACACTCATGGATGGAAATGAAACCGCTGTTGATGTATCAAAGTCGGAATCTGTAGGCCGTGTTGTTATACATTATGCGTCTAAGGTTACAAGCTTCCCGGACAACAACGAAGTAGGAGTATTAGTTGGTAGAATACTCGTCAATGAGCTTTTTAAAATCGTTGGAGAATATTCACTGAGTTCAGACACCTTAAGAAACCTTGATATTAACTTAATCGACAAAGATGGCTTGGTTCTTTATTCAAATAGTGACCCATCTAAGATTTTAAATTCTACCTATGAAAATTTTGAGCTAGTATCTAGCCTAAAGGAACCTGGCGTCAATTTTCTTGAAACTCAAGACGCTTTATATTTTGTATCTAGAGAAACTGGTTATCTCTCGTTTACAGGCAATGATTGGACATTAATACTTAGCATACCTAAAGAGCGAGCATTTTTACCGTTAGCTCAAATACGCGAACAGATTTTATTGGCAGTATTGCCAGTATTGATTCTCACAATTGTTTTAGCTCTCATTGCTGCTAATGTATTCGTTAAGCCAATTGTGAAGCTTAGCCAAGCTGCTGAAGAACTTAGCAAGGGCAATCTTGATATTGAACTACCAACTGGTTCTAAAGATGAAATTGGTAAGCTAGCCCAACAAATGGCTCAGACTTCTCAAAGTTTGATAGGGCAAATTGAAGAACAGCGTCAAACGAATAAGCAGCTTATAGATCAGAAAACACAAATCGAAATGCAGAAGAATCAGCTTGTTTCAGTTTCTTCTCAAATTCGTGATAGTATTAGCTACGCAGAGCGTATTCAAAGATCAACTTTACCTCCTCTAAATACACTTCAGGCTGTTTTTCCAGATTCATTTGTTACTTATAAACCAAAAGACATAATTGGTGGAGACTTCTATTGGTTTGAGCGGGTTAGAAGAGGGAATAATGAGTATATGATAATCGCCTGTGGTGATTGTACTGGGCATGGTGTACCAGGAGCTATTATGTCTATTATGGGAAGCAACCAATTGACAAATATCATTTATTATCAAAACTATTTAGACCCTAAAAAGATCATCTCACGACTTGATAAAGTAATTAAATTTGAGTTGCAGCGCGATACAGATGAAGTGAATAGAGACGGTATGGAAATCGGCATATGTGTAATTGATCTGGATACCTTAAAAATGGAATATGCTGGAGCAGGAATACCCCTTCGTCTGATGAAGCATGGTAGCGAAGAACTAACGATTTATAAAAGTCCGAGACAAATGGTTGGAGGAATTGAAGGAGATGAGCAAGAAGTATTCGCTCAATTGACTAAGGAAACTATTCAACTTGATGTGAAGGACAGAATATTCTTATCTTCAGATGGTTTCCAGGATCAATTTGGCGGAGAGTTTGACAAAAAGTTTATGTCTAAAAATTTCAATCGCCTAATCGAGAGATCTTCAAGTGGTACGATTGAAGAACAGAAAAAGACTATAGAGAAAACATTCAGTGAATGGTCTAAGAATACCAGTCAAACAGATGATGTTTGCGTATTAGGATTTGAAATTAAATGATATTCAATTTTAACTAATGGGCAGCAAGAGATGCTTCATCGACCGTCATCTCATATAACTCTGAAAGAGCCACATTAAGAGACTCTAAAAGCTCTTCATCAATATCAATATCAGGATTAAGGTCTTCCATTTCTTTAAGGGTATATCCTTTACCTCGGATATCATCCACTCTCTTCAAACATATCCTAGTCCATGATTGCGGACTTATATTCTCCGAACACCAATTCTTGAAACTACTCGCCTTTGTCGCCATCCAAATATTAGAGTTTAAAGCCAATGATGGAAATATCATCATTTAGGCTTGATCCTGCTTTCCAGGTTTGCAAATTACTCATCAGGAATTCACGCTGCTCTCCCATTGATTTGTCTTGAATAGACTTAAGCATCTCTTCAAACTTTTCATAAGTGAACATAGCCCCATCCTCGTTCATTTGATTGTAGTAACCGTTTGAATACATATAATAAGAGGCATCTGGTTCAATCCCGATTTTATCTGCGATTGCATCCTCAAAATGATCACCTTCATCACCTTTTAAAAGGGTCGTCTTTTGACCATTGAATACAATCATGTCCTGATTGATCCCGCTAAATTGCAGAGTTCTTGCGTTATGATCAAATACTGCAACAGAAACTTTTAAATCACACTGTAACTCATCCGATCCAGCTGCATCAAGCTCATACTTAAGCTCATTTATTATTTCACCAGAATGGAATATTTTTCTATCGTGTGTCAGATAATTAAGAACAGAATCAGCAATCAAGGTCTTAAGCGACCCTACTATTCCCTTTCCATCAAATTCAATTAATGCAACAACAGTATAATCTTCTGATCTAAAATTAAGTCTGGTGGTCCATACAAATTCTTCACTGAATAAATATTTGGTTTCAAAGATGACAAAGTGATCTTTGAATTGCCTGCTCAGATATCTATCATTAGGTAGCATCGATTGCTGCAATAACCCTGCATACCTGATGCTATCTATTAATCGTTTATTGATTTTATTAAGCTCTACAGTACGTTCTCTAACTCTGCTTTCAAGCTCAACGTTACTATCTTCTAATTCTTTGATATGCTCCTCACTCTCAGCGGCTTGTTGATATGTATCAATAGCACGCTCAAGCACTCCCTTCATCTCATCGAAATTCCAAGGCTTTGTGATATACTTAAAGATTCCACATCTATTTATACCATCTTTAATAGCCTCAATATCTGTGAATCCAGTAAGGATAATTTTAATAACATCCGGGTGATCTGGAAGGATTTTTTCTAAAAATTGTGTACCAGTCATTTCCGGCATTCGCTGATCAGTCACAATTACCTGGATATCTTCTTGATCTAAGATATCAATAGCTTCTATCGGGTTTGTAGAAGTATGGACATTGAAGTATTTCCTGAAATTAGCTTTAAATACTCTCAGGTTTGTTGCTTCATCATCTACATACAATAAAGAAAATTTCTTCTTCTTTACTGAATTATCTACCTGTGTCTGGTCATGAATCTCTTCCATTCCTTACCCTAGTCTTTAATGTTGTTAATGGTTAATTACTTTCCTCTGCTACCTCTGCTTCTTCTTTCTTGATTGGGGTTATTTTCTTTGGCAATGTAATAACGAACTCTGTTCCTTTACCTACCTCACTAGCTAAATCGATTTTACCACCATGCTTCTCAATAATTCCATAGGTGATCGACATACCTAAACCTGTACCTACACCTACCTCTTTGGTAGTAAAGAACGGCTCCCAGATTCTGTTTTTAAGTTCATCAGGGATACCTATTCCATTATCCTTAATCCTAACATAAACTTCACTATCGGCTTCCTCTGTGTAGATCGTGATCTCAGCATCCTTTTTATCATCAGGCATAGCTTGAACTGCGTTGTTCAATATATTCATGAAGACTTGGTTTAGCTGACCAGGATAGCACTCAATGTCATGCATTCCTTCTTCGTAATGTTTAGTAATCTCAATCTTACCTTTAGTCTTATTTCTGAGTAGCGTGAGTGTTGCATCAATGTTCTCATTGACATTTGCATTTTTCGCTTCCTCTTCGTCAAGTCTAGAGAATACGCGTAGACCTTTTACAATTTCAATAGTCCTAGTCACACCATAATTGATATCGTTGATCAAATCATCTAGTTCGTCAACAATCTCATCATATTCGTGCTCCTCTTTAAGTTCTTTCACCGACTCAAGTACATCATCCGCATCATCGCCATCATCTATTCTCGTATATTCTTCTGCAATCTCTCTCATCGCCTCAATCGACATTTTGAGTGATACCATACCACTCGAAATAAAGTTAATTGGGTTGTTAATCTCATGAGCAATACCCGCAGTAAGCTGACCAAGCGAAGCCATTTTCTCAGAGTGTACAAGTTGCGACTGAGCACCTTTCAAAGAGTCCAATGCATTGGATAGCTCTTCCTTGGATTTCTGCTCATTTTCAAGTAGCGATTGTAGCTTCTTCTCAGCAAGGAATAACTTCTCATTATCCTGCAATTGCTTATCTGCAAGTTCTCGAATTTCAACCTCAGAATCCTGAAGTTTCTTGTATGCAAGATTCAACTCATCCTGTGCTGAAATCAAACGCTCATTAATCTTGATTTGCTCTTCAGAAGACTTTAATAGCTTGGACTCGGACTCCTCTAGCTTTAAATTTTTCTCTTCTAGCTCTTTCCTTGACAGATAGAGTTTCTTATTAATTAATTTTTGCTTTTGAAAGTTAATCTTCAGCTGCTGCTCTGATTTCTTAACTTTTATGAATGCTTTATTTGCTGACAAATAATTGTCACTAGCAAGTTTCACCAATGGACGGAATATGAAGAAACCTTGAACAAGGAAAATTCCGACGAATATGGAAAACCCTACATATTCAGCTAATCCAAGGCTTGCCCCTCTATTCTGCGCATTACTTACGAAATAGTCAGTGATGTCAGAGGTGGCTGCATCATATTTTCTGATTGTATTTACTAAAGCTTCGAAAGACCTCTGCAATGAAAGGAAATTTACATCCGTCTTAATTGGAGTAAACTTGACATCCAGGATATTAGAAGTATTGGTATTAAGATCGAAAAAGAGAAATTTAAGTTCTTCCTGCAACGCTAGGTACTCGTCTGTTTGAGATGGTTGCGTAATATTTAAATCGACATCTCCGTTAATTAAGGCTTGATGACCCTTCTGCCACTGCGGATAGACTCTTCTCAGTTCATTTCTGAAAAAGTCAAAGTTGCCCTGACTTTCAGCATATCTCATTCCCATCGCTGCTTTCACCATCTGCTGCCCCATTGTTGATTGATTTGCAGATACCTGTACAACTTTTGGATCTTGGTTGAATGAGTTGGTTATTTCTTTCTGCAGTACAAAAACGTAATAGGCAACCGCCCCTATCAAGACCAATGCGGTCAGAAAGTAGACATTGGCGTATAAATCCTTCTTTAACATACCTTAAACATAGTTGGTTTAAACTCTTAACTAGTTAATCTCTCCCTTGCTATAAGAAAAATCCTATTGGCAAGTCCCTCAAATCTATACCAAAAATACTATTATTGGAAATATCACATTTTTATACCGATTTTCCTTTAGGAATGGCTAGCAATAATACCTACGGTGTTTTCAGCGTTGCCTCCCTATACTAAAGTAATAAAGAAAAGCATAATTTGTCATTTGAGAAGGTTTTAATCTTTTATGTGTAGGACATGACATAATTTTACATACAAAATAATGTTGGGTTGGAATGCTGGCGACCTTAAACGATTGATAATCACTACAAAGTTTTAGGTGATTAAACATTTGGTTTAATTAGTCATAAGTTCTTACTTTTCCAGCCCAAAGAAAATTACCCCCATATAATGGATTATCTGAGGAGCTATAAAAATATTTATGACCAAAACATCATTCTAATGTTCAAAGGTGAATTGACCTTTGACTTGGTTACCGCCATGATCGGAACGTTAGAAGAGAGACTTGAAGAGTTGGAAGAAAACAGAAAGGTGAAAAAGAAGTTTTATAATGTCGCAACTGAGTGCATTCAAAACTTATATTATCACCTTGATGAAATCAACGCTGATGATATGAAAGTAAGCAGTTACGATTCTAACTCAGCATTGATAATGATCTCAGCTCGGAAGAGATTTTACAGCTTGCAAACAGGTAATTATATCCCTGCGGGTAAAACCAAAGAAATTCAGAAAAGATTAGATGACATCAACGCTGTTGATGCCGATGAGCTTAGAGCTTTGTATAAGCGTGTACTTGCTGAGCAAGAATTTTCAGACAAAGGAACCGGAGGTCTTGGCTTTATTGATATTGCAAGAAAAACCGGCGGACAAAAACTGAGATACAAATTTCAGCCTGTGACAGATAAAGTGAGTTACTTCACTTTTCAAATTAGATTACCAAGAATTGAAGGATAGCACCAATAGATTAACGCACAAACCGTAGAGTAATTCATGGAAAAAGTAATCATCGAACCAACACGTACCACTCCGCTGATCAATTTTGATCCAGACGAAGGAATACTGGAAATGAAAGGAAGATCAAGTCCTGAAAATTCTATACAGTTTTACCAACGTGTGCTAGACAATCTAGATGAGTTTGCTGAATCTGATGGCCAGGCATTTACTGCCAATATCGCCTTTGAATATTTTAATACTAGCTCCTCCAAATGTTTGTTTGACATCTTCAAGAGATTGAGTAAAATAGAGAACGCGGGAAAAACCATTACTATTAATTGGTATTATGAAGAAGGTGACGATGATATGATGGAAGCTGGCGAAGACTACAGTGATTTACTTGATTTAGATTTTAATTTCTTTGAAATAGAGGAAGACGATTTGTGATCGCGATTAATTAAATGGAGAAAAATCAGGAGCTTTACTACGACGAGATTGACAGTCTCAGAAAATTTCGATCAAAGATCGAAACACATGCTATCTACAAAGAAGATCTTGACTCTTTCTCAGATGAATACGAAGAGCTTGTAGCTCAAGCCAAAGTAATCACCCGTGTTTCTGATAGACTTCAGAAAAAACTTGATAACGCTAATCTTCAAATTCGAGAACAAAACGAAGAAATTAAAGATAAAAACATTCAGCTTGCCGACACAGTAGATCAATTGGCAAAAGCGAAAGTTGGAAGAAGAGCATCGACCATCTTATTTACTGTAGCAGTTGCGCTGTTCATACTGGAGCAATTACTATTGGAACCTATAATTGAACAATATTTTGAAACTCAATTTGTGAGTATCGGCATATTAGGCCTCCTATTCGTACTTGTTAAATTCTCTGAAGGCGCTATGGAATCCTATTTCATGAATAGAGAAAAAAGAAAAATTCTAGAAAAGGAGGACAAAAAGTAATATCACATGACACTAAACCCTAAACAACAAAAACTTGCAAGTCAGGTCACAAGTGGTTTTAAGTTCCCATTATACCTGATGAAGAGTCTTCCAATGGGATGGATTGCAGGGTTAAGGGTTAGGGAGTTGACACATGAGAAATGCACTACCTCTGTTCCATTTAAGAATCTCAATAAGAACCCTTTCAAATCAATTTATTTTGCTGTTCAAAGCATGGCAGCAGAACTTTCCACTGCTTCTCCATGCTTGTTGGCAATCACTGGTCAGAATCCTTCTGTCGCATTTATAATTGTTGATCTTAAGGCAAAGTTCACTAAAAAAGCTACAGATCGTGTCTACTTTACTTGTGAGGACGGAGCTAAAGCTTTTGAAGCAGTGCAAAAATGTATTGAGACCGGAGAATCCGCTGAAGCAACATTTAAGACGGTTGGTAAAATGAAAGACGGAACAGTCGTTTCTGAGTTTGAGTTTACCTGGTCTTTCAAACAACGTAGATCATAGATCCTTAATTAAGGAATTACTATCACTATTTTTCCATTTCTCTTCTATGCTGACCAAGGCATGTTCTATGCTCTTAAAAGCTTCAGACTTTCTTGGATCAAAGTCCCCCATTCCTTCACTTTCGTATTTATCTAAAATGGTATGAAGATCCATTTTATTAATATCAAAGCTTGGATGATAGGCAACATCATCACTATTGACTCTAGTGATTAGTTTTGATTTCTCAAGTTCAAAACATATGTCAACCACATATCTTCTAGGTATATTAACGCTGGCGGCTAGATCACTTAAGGCATATGGACCCTTAGCTTCTTCGAAGTTTTTGACAACTCTATAAAGAAGCAACAGCATTAATTTTTTTCTATGGCTAAGGCTAATTCTTAGCTTCTCAGAATTCATCTCCCATTGATTAATATACTGCACTCCGTAACATATCTCTGCACCAAATAGAACGATGAGCCAACTGATTTGTAGCCAAATGAGGAATAATGGTAAAAAAGCAATACTACCATAAATCGCATCATATCTGGCAAAAGCAAATTGCAGGGAAATAAATGCCTGTTGGTTTAATTGATATAAGGTACCTGCAACTATTCCTGCAAAAAGCGCCGGCCAAAATCGCACTCTAGTATTCGGAAAAATTAGATATAGACCAAACAGAAGCAACCAAAGAATAGTATATGGAAGAAGCTTTAGAAGGAAAAATATACCAGATTTCAACTGCCCTAAAATCTCAACACTCGCAATTAAATCTTGGATTGTGTCTTTAACAAAAATCGTTGCACTACTAGCCACAATCAGCAAAACAGGCCCTAAAAGTATGACAGCAACATAGTCTGAAATTTTACGCTCCCATCTTCTATTTTGCTTGATATCCCACATATCATTAAATGCAGCTTCAATATTCATAAGAAGCCTAATTACAGTGAAGATCAAGAATACAATTGATGCCCCTACAAGCCCTCCATTTGAGCTACTTAGCATTTTATCTGCAAAGGGTAGAACATTTTCTAAGACTGCTTCTTGTCCACTGAAATACTTTGCAAGTTCTTGTTCCATGAGTCCTCTGACTCCAAATGCATTTGCAATGGCTACCATCATGGCAATCACTGGCACTAACGAAAGCATTGAAAAGTAGGTTAATGCTGAGGCTTTTTCAGCGCACTTATCACGAATAAACTCTTTGATGGCAATAACCCAAACTCTAATGAATCCGTAGAGAATTCGCTTTCGTTTCGACAGAGAACCCAGTCTAAGCCTCCACAAGTCAACTTCAATAAACTGCCGTAGTTGATTCAGTTTTTTAATCATCAGGTACCGATTTGAGCGAAAAGATAAGAAGGAAAATTTATGAATCACCCAATTTAGCCATAAACAGAAAAAGGGGCCTGAGCCCCTTTTTCACCTAATCACCTGTAAAATCACCTATTGTCCTATGACATGAAAGATGTTATTATAACATCTTAGAAATAGACTCCCCTATTTAGGATCGTTTAAGTTCCAAAATTGTTATCTCAGGTAATATTCCAATCCTTCCTGGATAACCTATAAATCCATATCCCCTATTTACATACAACGACTGATCACCCTCTTGATACAGGTCAGCCCATTGCTTGTACCTATACTGTACCGGACTCCATCTGAAATTCCCAATTTCAACACCAAACTGCATACCATGTGTATGACCAGAAAGTGTCAGATCTATATCTCCGAAATCTGGTCTAATCTGAGCATCCCAATGGCTTGGATCATGAGAAAGCAAAATTTTATACTGTTGATCTTCAGTCCCTTTTACAGTTTTCTTAAGATCACCATATTTTGCAAACCTTCCATTACCCCAATTTTCACAACCTAGAATAGCTATTTCTTCTCCATCTACTTTTAATGTCCTATTTTCATTTAAAAGCAAATCATAACCCATATATGCATGCATTTTATGGATGTTTTGGACATCCTTCATCTTCTCTTCTGGAGAAGCCCAACTTGTATAATCACCATAATCGTGATTGCCCATTACAGAGTATACTCCAAGTGGAGCAGTTACTTTTTTGAAAATATCCAAATAGTCTTTAGCCTCCTCACTTTTATTATTCACTAAATCTCCAGTAAAAAAGGCTACATCTGGCTTTTGAGCATTGAGCAGATCGACTCCACCTTCAACCGCCACTTTATTAAAGAAACTTCCGGTATGAATATCCGAAATTTGCGCGATTCGAATACCATCAAATTCTTTAGGTAGATTGGGTGAATAAACTTTCCGATTTCTTACTCGGTAATCATGCGCTCCCGAAATTATCCCGAAGGACATGGTTGCAACCGGAATAGCTCCGGCAATTAGCGCTGATTTTTGCATGAAGTCTGATCTGGATGTTGAATGCTTTTCTTCAACAAAAGGAAATAGATCTACCAACCACGTAATACCTCTCCTCACATCTTCTAACATCAGAAAAACAGTTGAGAAAAGCTTTCCCGTAAAGAGAACAAAAAAGAAGGTGGTAATATAAAGTCTTAAGTTTCCTAGTTGCTTCGGATCTATCTGTCTATACAATAGGACACCTACTAAAGAAACTATGCTAACAAACCAATAGAGAGCGAAAATGGCCCTTCTCCATATTGGATTTAAACCCTCGGTAATCGAGCGAACAGCTACAAAAACATATATATCCAATATTAGGTAAATGGATACTAAGAAAACGACAAAATAAACTCTACTCATAATAAAAAATCCCCCCGGAGTCCGAGGGGAAATTACTATTAACTTAAACCTAACCGATGATATTCTTTAGTAGAAGAATATGTATCTCTATTAACGTATACGCTTCGGAAAGGTTGATACATTTTATGCTGCTTTTTTGCTGTAAGTCATCTCTGCCTCCGCCTCTCTATTGCCTTTCTTAGCAAACATGCTATACTTCATTCTATAAGAAATTGTAAATAGCACTGGAACAATGATCAACGTAAGGAATGTAGCTACAATCAAACCGAAGATTACTGTCCATGCTAATGGACCCCAGAAAATCACGTTGTCACCTCCAATATAAATTTTAGGATCGAATTCTGTGAACAATGAGAAAAAGTCAATATTCAAACCAATAGCAAGCGGTATTAAGCCAAGTACTGTTGTAATGGCTGTTAGCAGCACTGGCCGTAGTCTTGCTTTACCTCCTTGAATAGTGAGTTTGATTACTTCATCCTTGCTTAGGAACTGAGACTCATTTAAACCCAACTCCTCTTTTTTCCTATCTATGAGTATTTGGGTGTAATCAAGCAATACCACCCCATTATTTACCACAATTCCTGCCAATGAAATAATTCCCATCATAGTCATCATGATAACGAATGGCCAGCCTGTCATCATTAATCCACCAAAAACCCCAATCAAACTCAAGAAAATCGCAATCATGATAATGAGCGGCTTGGATAAACCGCCAAATTGAAATACTAATAAGAGGGCAATCAAACCAAGACCAGTAAAGAACGCTCCCATCAAGAATGTCATT
>CAZWLS010000094.1:0-12838 GCA_964634415.1 uncultured Roseivirgaceae bacterium
AGCAATGCAACTATTTGGAGTAATTAGCCTCTTGCTATGTGTGCTTGCTATGTTTTTTATCTATCTGAAAGTAGGAGGATGGGGGAGTTTGATTTTTGGTATATCCCTGGTTTTATTACTGCTTTCACTTCTAATTTCTGTCAGAGAAATACAGCTATCAACTAAGGCATTGGATATAGAACTCAGTGATATGGAATTGGGGAGTAAGCTGAAATTTTGAAACCTAGTCTAGGAATTTGCTCTGTAGACCTGCATCACTTTAGTCAGTGTGAGGCCTTGATACAATACCGTACAAACAACAACCACATAAGTCATTGTTACTATTAGCTCTTGGCCAGGTAGATCGGTAAGGGACAGAGAAACCGCCACAGGTAATCCACCTCTCAAAGAACCCCATGAAAGAACGGGTATCGTACTATTTTCGAATGATCGTTTTCGAGACATCATTTTGATAGGCACAAATACACTTATCCAACGTCCAAATAGTGCGAAATTCACAGCAAAAAAGCCAAGGGCGAAGTAGTCTAGTCTCAATGGAATTACCAACATTTCAAATCCAATGAGTACAAAGAGCATGGCAGCTAAAGTATCTTCCATAAGTTGCCAAAAACGATAAACATAACCTCCAACAGCACTTTCACCTTCCTCGTTTCGCCCGAAATTGCCTAAAATCAGACCTGTTGTGACAGCAACTAGCATTGATGATGCGGAGAACAAATCTGCGATGTAGGACCCACCCATTACAAGTGCTAAAGTTACCAGTACTTCAACTTCCACATCATCATTGTCGATGTACTTTAATACTTTATAACCCATCCATCCGAAAATTAGTCCAACGATAACTCCACTACCTAGATCACGGAACAAGACCCATAAAGTACCTGAAAAACTGATAGCTCCTACAGCTTCACTCTCTCTGTAAATGTTTACCAGAACCAAAGCAAGTACGATTGCTATCCCTCCATTGAGGAGAGCTTCACCGGATATTTTTGTCTCTAGTTCATTTGATAGTCTAAATCGTTGTATTGATTTTGTGATGGCCACAGGATCAGTTGAGGATATTAGTGCCCCAAAGACTAGGGAAGCAATATAACTTAGTGAAACCCCAATAAAGCCTGCAGTATAGTAAATAAGCGTGGCTATTACGACCGTTGATATTAGAACTCCAAAAAAGGACAATACAAGCACAGGTACCAGTTGATCTCCAAGTTTTCTGAAATCAACATTTAAAGCACCTGCAAATAGCATTACGCTAAGTACAAATCGATAAAGAACGTCGGAAAAATCATAGCTTTTTACGTGTTCTGCTAAATGATATTCAGGAAAAAGTTGACCAAACACAAAAACAACCAAAGACAAGATTAACGCTAAAATTGTCAATCCTATTGATGATGGGAGTTTGAGATAAAATGTATTGATAAACAAGAATACACCTGAGAAAAATATCAGTACTGCGATGATGTCAAATATGCTCATAGACAAGCGTTTAGCCTTAAATCTAGCAATTTCCGTGCTGTTTTGACGCTTTGCTGTTTATAAGGAGATAATCTAATTGCTTGTATAACTGTTTTACCTTGGAAGTGTTTTTAGATGAAAAATAGAAAAGGCCGCGTTTGACGGCCTTATCGGTCATTTCTTGGAATTTAATATTAGGCTAATGAGGATTGCTATTAAATATATTACAAGTCCGTACATGGTAGTGATCATAGATACTTTTAAGCCAGCTGCAAGAATTCCCGGAGAAACCGTGCCCGCAATGGATATTGCTTGAAAAGCATCAAAAAGTCCAATTAATTGACCAAGAATACCACTAATAGCGGCAAGTAATCCAGCTGATTTAATTCTGCTTGTTTTGAATGACTTAGTAGATATACTTACAAATGTAAAGTATAGCACTGCAGCTAACTCTATTGTGAGTATACTCATAAAAAGTAGGCCGCCCATTTGAAATAGTTCAATCATAGTTTTATTGTTTAGTTCGACATACTTACAAAGCAAGTTTCATAGTGAGATGAATGAAAGGTCATATCCATATCTAAACTAGTTGTTTGTCTACTTTTCACTCAAATTTGAGCAAAAAGCAGCATCTTAGGGCCAATGATTACAAAAAGAGAACTTGTTTTTTGGCTGTTTACCTGGGTGATTTTGACGTTGCTTTTTAGCTCGTCCTTAGATAGCATAATAGTATCATTTTATTTTGCTACGATCCTGATGCCTGTCGCTATCGCAACTTCAATGTTTTTTAATAGGTTCCTGGTTCCAAGGTTTCTACTTCCTGGAGAAAGGGTTAAGTTTTCGATTTACTTCTTCTACATGTTGATAGTATCCGTGTATTTGGAGTTACTAGTAATGATTTTAGCATTTGTTATTCTGGCCGACTATCAATTTGAAGGACTGGGGAAAATAGCCGGAGATATTTACTTAATGACAGTAATACTTTATCTGGTAGTTTTAGTCGATGGATTGATTTTAGCAATTAGCAGACTCAAGGAGAAATCATTAGAGATTTCCGATATCAAAGCCAAACTTGAAACAGAATCCCGCCAAAGTATTTCGATTCGTTCTAATCGGAAGCAAGTAATCGTTCAGCTTAAAGAAATATTATTTATTGAGAGTTTGGGAGACTATGTTCAAATTCATACAATATCCGAAGATTACACGACGAAGGAGAAGATCAGTAGTTTTGAAAATAGGTTGCCACGTTCATTTATTAGAGTTCATCGTTCATTTATTATCAATAAAGATCAAGTTTCAAACTTTAACAAGGAGGAGATCTTTTTCGAAGACCGATCAATTCCTATAGGTAGAAAATATAAAAAATCTTCAATGGCATTGCTTCAGCATTCTACTCTCTAAAGTATGTCTCTCCACCGTAAACAAATGAATTTGGGGTCTCAAAAATGAAAGCTTCATTCGGTTGGTCACTCGAGATTTTTATTTGATTCTCATTGCCTAGTTGGAATCTCTTTTCTATGATTCCCTTATCGGATATATTGATAAGGTAAAAGTTCTTTTCGACAGGATCGTATCCAAAGTACTCTAATCTTTCATCCTTGTATTCTACTTTAAGCACATATTGACTCACCTTACTTGCTTTCCATTCGGCGCCACTAACAGATTTAAAAGAACCATTCAATATGTTCATTATCGTTTTTGAGTCTGTCTCATGATCTGAAGCGTAAATCTGAGTGCTTGCGGTGATGGCTTCATGTAGTTTAGATTTAACGATTTCAGCATAATTTGAAACGCTGTCAATGAGTGATTCTGGGAAAGACAAGAAGAGGAATGATGTGCTACTTGCCCTTCTATTGTTAATCGTTTTGTGAATGGCTTCTTGAAAAGAATATGTTCTTAGTTCAAGCATCTGACCTTTTACAATTCTGCCTCTTGTTTCTTTTATATCAGTGATCTTGAGGCTATTCGGATTAATGTCCTGTATTCTAAATCTCCGTATGGTATATGTTTTGTCTTTTATGTTGGCCGTATTCGGTCTTTTAGAAACAATATGTTTGATAGTAACCTCATTGTTTTCATTGACATAAAAAGTGTTATTCCACCATTGCTCGCCTACATTATCATAGTAAATGTAATTGAGCTTGCTATCGAGCCAATCCAATGCTGATTTCAGCTTTACCTTATCCTCTTCAGGAGATTGTGAAAAGGAGGCAACTGGAATGAGAATAATTAAAAAAAATCTGAGCTTCCAAGTCATTTAATCACTGATTGTCTCTCTCTATTAATATTTAAGCTTAATACATCAGGTCTCGAATAATGCCCTGATGGGTCAAAATTTTGTCTTTCTTCCCTTACTTTTTGATGATCAATTTCCGCAATGATAAGCTCTTCTTTTTCTACAACGGGTTCTACTAACCAACTTCCATCCGGAGCTGCTACACAAGATCCTCCATTTGCCAATATATCCTTAGTGGCTTCGCGCATTTCTTCTGCATGCGGAAAATCATCGGGAATATCTTCAGGTCTAAACAATCCAGAGACACCTACTACATACGATCTGGACTCTTGCGCTATGACAGGAAGTAACGATTCAGTATTACGTTTATTTCCTGGCCAAATTGATACGTGTAAATCTTCACCCTGTGCATACATCGCTGCTCTCGCCAAAGGCATCCAATTTTCCCAGCAATTAAGACCACCAACTGTGAATGGAGGCAGGGAGTGAGTAACTAGCCCATTACCATCTCCAGGACTCCAAGAAAGCCTCTCTTCGTATGTAGGCATCAACTTTCTGTGCACAGACTTTATTTCTCCATTTCCATCGATATAAACCATAGAACAATATAGGCTGTGACCACCACGATCAGCGGGTCTTTCAATTGTCCCAATATAGATCGAGATTTTTTTCTCTTTGGCGAGATTGCATAACACGTCCAAATGTCCTTCTTCTATACTTACTGCCTGATCCATGTAGTGAGCATGAATGGCTTTGTGGAGAGCGGAGTTAAAACTTGAACCATGAAGCCTATCCAACCAGAATGGATATCCTGGGAGCAATGCCTCGCCAAACACTACAAGTCGCGCATTTTCATTTGCAGCATCAGTCGTGTATTTAAGTACTTTCTCAAGTGTTTTTTCCCGATTTAACCATACTGGCGCAATTTGCGCTAAGGCTATCTTAAGCTTAGAGTCCATTAGAAACTGGTTTTTAATGCAAAGCACTAAAATAAATGGAAACTAATACATATTATGGCGCCTACAATCGCTTTGTCTTGAAAGTGTCAAAGATGTTCGGAATCTTTACGATTTTGGTCTGAACTAATTTTGACTTAATTGTAATCTATGGTCTTTTGATTTCGAATGAATGTTCTTGCTCAGCGCTCAATGAACCTGCTACAGAACAGTACTTCGTAGTAGCAAGATCTACAATGCGTTCAGCTTCCTCTTCTGTAAGATCCGGAGATGTAATTATGTATTTCAGATGAATTTTTGTGAAACCTCGTGGATGATCGTCTCTTCTTTCGCCACTAATCTCCGCATCAAGGTCTATGAAAGTTTTTCTTCTTTTTTTCACCATAGATACGATTTCAACTGCTGCACATGCTCCTAAGGCGGAGAGTAATAATTCAGTAGGGCTTTGATGTTGTTTCACATCAGCAGACCGCATATCTACTTCTGCTTTATTCCCATTTTCATTTGTCGTAGTAAACTCTTCGTCACCCTTATATTTTAATTCAACTTTCATGTGCTTTGATTTTTATTGATCAACCTTCCAGGCTAATGTATCGTGATGTTCAAACAATAATGAACGCAAATAACTTCCGATATAGTTCACCCCATCGAATCCTGCATCTTTTGCTGCCTGATCTTCTTTTTCGAATGAAATTTCTGGTCCTGCGAAATCATGTAAATCTTCATAGAAACCTATCGTAAAATTGTCCCAACTAGGTCCGAATACTCTTGTGAAAATGAAATTAGGTCGATGGTCGATGCCTGCATAGAATACGTTTTCAGCCTTGCGTTGCTCTAATAATTCTGATTGTTTGCCTGCCAGGGCAGTGAATATTTCGATATGGAAAAGCTTATACTTCTCGAATGCTTCATTAAAAATCGCGAGATCTGGCCCTTTCACAAATGCCTCTTCTTGAAATGAGATAAAATCATGGAATGAATCACCGTAGGATTTTTCCAATGACTTTGATTTAGCTCTAAGATCTGATTCATTTTTTGAAAAATAATCCTCCAAACTATTGATTGGATAAATAAGCATAAGATCCCAATGATCTCCTTGGCTATGCCTCAATAGGTAAGGTTTATTTGGTATATATGAATCATATTTTGAGATGTCGTCATTAATTATATCAATCACATTTAATAACTCGGCTGGTTTAGCTCTAAGAAGCGTTACTTTATAAAGTTGCTCTTGTGCCAACAGTGATGAAGTAATTAAGAATGCTAACAGGTAAATTGTTTTTCTCATTGCACTAATTTAAATGAATCCTTTACGGTTATTGTATTCTTTGATTAACACATTTAGCCTCTTAAAATCAAGTTCGCCCTGAGCTTCTTTAAGGTGATGCATTATAGCTAATCCTTTGGCTAATTGACTATCAATATTTTTTACTTTACCAACAATGTGAATTAATGATCGTTGTTTGCCTTTTGTAAGTTTGTGGAAATAATCACTGCCCTCTAAATCTTGACTCAACAGCACCATAAATGATTCTGGAATTGGAATGCCATATTCCGATCGATCTTTTTCTAATGAGACCTGTACTTCATCTCCTTCTGATAAGTTTTGCTTTTTTAGGAAGTCCTTTTTTACATATACGCTATAGACATCACCTTTCGGCATCAATGCACCATGAATTGGTTCAGCATTATTTATAGTACATATGATTCTTCTGTCTTTACCTTCTATGAGTTCATCGCCTACTGATTTCGGAATTGCTACATAGAAGCTCCAAAGGTCGGATTCAAATTTTAAAATGGGCGCTTTGGTAGAAATCATATTAATTACTTGTATAAGCTCTTAATGATTTAATTAGCTCTTCATTTACATACCTATATCCATTAGATCTACCAATTAAAAATTCTTGTGTTTTCCCATACTTGAATACCTTTCTGAAGTTTTCTGGTTCTTGAAGTATGATTTTCACTTTATCATAATTAAGAGGTAAATCATCCCAACTAGCTTCCTCCATGATTATTGCAACATCCATATTGATGGAGTTCATATTTTCTTGAAATTTTTGCTCCTCTAAATCTCTTAGAATTTTAACATTTGGCTGCGTGAATGTGTAATAGTTCTGCAATTTGTAAAGCAAGTCAGGGTCTGTTATGTGTTGTAACAAGCCAAGTTGATTCATTGAGTTGAAGCTACTATTTTGAGGTACATATAGTATAAAACTGCGCGACTGATGGTAGAAGTATTCCATGCTGTCATTTGCAGGTCCAGTTTCTTTGACCATCGTCAAAAGTCGCTTTACGCTCTCGAGTGTCATCTCAGAACTTCTCTCTTGATAATAGAATTGTACTGAATCATCTTCCAGTTCGCTCAATAGATTTTTAAGTGATCGGTAAACTTGTTCTTTGGTGTCGGATGCTTCTTTCCAATTATTAAGTGTAAAGGCCCCAAGAATACCTATGGTTATGACAAGTATTTCTAAAAAATACTCAGGCCAGTTTTGGCTCAATGTTTTAAAAATCCGCTTCATGGTTGATCTTATATCAATAGAACTATAAGATTATTAAAACTGATAATTTAGTTATAAAACTGATGTATAAGTTGAATAACTGAAAAATACGTTATACATTCACATTATGGAAAGACTTACGAAGGCTGAAGAGCCTATTATGAAAATAATCTGGGATAGGGGCAATGTATTTGTGAAAGAGATTGTGAGTGATTTGCCAGAAGTAACCCCATACAATACCGTTTCTTCCTTGGTGCGTATACTTGAGTCCAAAGGAATGGTCGGGCATAAGGCGTTTGGTCGTACGCATCAATATTTCCCAATCGTGAATCGATTGGAGTATCGAAAGCATATGCTTAAAAATATGATAGTGGAGTATTTTGATGGATCCTACAAAGGGCTACTATCACAGATATTGGAAGATGAGGACGTGCCGGCAGAGGAGGTGAAAGAATTGAAAAAAATTATAAACGGCGAGCTATGAAAGAGTTGATAACTTTTACTATCGAATTTACTTTGGTTTCGATCACATTCTATCTTGGTCTCCAAATAATAAAAAAGCACACTACTGCTACCTTCAAACGATACTATTTTCTGACGTGGATGGTATTATCCGTATTGCTTCCTTTGGTTACTTTCGAATCCACACATTCATCAGACTTGAGTGTTGATAGATTAATTAATGAATCGGCAAATAGGCCTGATCCTAATTATGAGTTGAAAGAATATCATAGTCAATTGATTGAAGAAGGAAAGTCTACTAGTCAAGCCGCTAAGGTCAAACATGTTGATACAAATAACTCTGATTTCTCATGGTTTGCAATAATCAAAATAGGCTATTTGTTTGTGGTAGGCCTTTTAGTTGTTCGGATTGTGATTGGTATTGCTCAAATTTTGCGACTCAGGATCAATGCGATCAAATCTAAAGACGAATTAGGATCCTTCTATGTAGTTAAAGATTCTTCCTTTAAAGGGGCTTCTTTTTTCGGTTGGATTTTCATAGGCGAGACGCTAGATGAAAGTCGACAGGTGATCCTTAAGCATGAGCGGATTCATAAGCGAATGCATCATAGTCTGGACATTCTACTGAGTCATTTATACTGTGCTTGTTTTTGGATAAGCCCGTTGAGTTGGGTATTGAAGAAAAATATTGCTTTGAATACAGAGCTACAGGCAGATGCTAAGGTTATTGATTCTGAGAATAAGATTGAATACGCCAATATTCTTTTAGCATTGACCCAATCTGTAAAAGGTTCTATGATTATGAACCATTTCAGTGCATATCATTTAAAGTCCAGAATAATTCAGATGACTAAAATGCAGCGTCATAAGCAATGGGTATCGGGATTAAGTTTGGGGATTGTTTTTGCTTTGTTTTCCCTCATCAGTTGTGAAGCTACCAATTCGTCAGAGGTGATGATCGAACGAATGGGAGAGGTGAAAACTATAACCACTCGCTTTATTAGTCATCAATCTGATACCCAACAAAAAACAGGAAAAATTGTAGCTATAGCCAGTTTCGGTCCGGATGGAGTATTAGAAGAAATGGTGGAGCAAACCACCTATCCATATGACAGAGAATTTGAAGTGAAAAAATATTTCTGGGACACTCCGGATAGAGCCGGTATTCCATACATGATGGATGGTCTTTCTTTGGGAGTAGCTGAAAAAAGTTTTGCTTATGGCCATGATTGGCCAAGTGCATACTATAAGCATTTAGATGTCAGGTCTAACTCCGGTGATATGCCATGGGGAGAGATAATAACAACAGATAATGAATTGTTACCTACTCAAATAGATAGTAAGCGGAAGAGGGAAGAGAACGAATTTGCAATAGGTATGCCTGATGTAACAGAGTTTTTTGAATATGAGGGCGAAAAAGTAGTAAGGGTATTGCAACAATCCTCCTATCCAAAAATTGATGTAGAAAGTGAACATTATAAAAAGTTACTTGAAAGGTTTAAAATGGTTGACAATGAAGCGACCAAGAAGTTTTATAAAAGACGGCTAGAGGCTGCAAATGGAAAAGTGGGAGATAAAGAGCTAACTGCTGAATACACTTATGATGGTGATTTATTGACTAGCATAAAGGGTGAAACTTATGAGCGTAAATTCTACTATGAAAATGAACTTCTGATAAAGTCTGAATACTATAAGAATGGAGAATTAATAAATACGCGTATCCACTACTATAAAAACAGTTTAAAGGATCGGACTGAGATATTTAATAGGTATAATGAGGCAGAATACACCATTACCTACACGTATGAATTTTGGTAGCTAGTTCTTTACCAATGGAAGCTTGATTGTTGCGGTAGTTCCTTTCCCCCATTCTGAAGTATAACGTAGGGTGCCTTTATGCTCATTGATTATCGCATAGGTGATTGAGAGGCCTAAGCCTGTCCCTTTTCCTGGATCTTTTGTACTAAAGAATGGCTCAGTAATCTTTTTAAGATTCTCTGGTTTAATGCCATGCCCCGAATCAATAAATTGGATTATAATGTGAGATCCCTCAAGTGATGTTTTAATTGTAATCCGCCCTTTCTTATCAATTGCTTGAATGGAATTTGTTAAAATATTTAGAAATGCCTGATGAAGTTTTCCATTATTTCCGCGTACGACAGCTTCTCCTTCCGCAAATATTTTCTCTAATTCAATTCCATTTTTTAATCTATATCGAATCATGGTGAGGCAATTCTCGATCAAATGATAAATGTCGCATGGTTCGAACTTTTTATCTGAGGAGTGACTAAACTCATTAAGGCTTAATACAATAGTAGATGCTCTTGATATTCCTTCCTTTATGGCGAAAATCAATTCTGCATATTCTTCTTTTTTTATCTTTCTACTTCTCTTAAGCGTTTGTTCCAAACCTTCTACACCACCTTGAATAAAATTCAATGGATTGTTTATTTCGTGAGCTACTCCTGCAGCGAGAATTCCAAGCGATGCCATTTTATCAGATTGAACCATTTGTTCTTGGGCATTTTTTAGTTGTTTAATTGCTTTCTTCAATTCTCTTTTTTGAGACTCTAACGCGTTTGTTCTTTCAAATACTGTTGCCTCAAGTCTTAGATTATTTTTCTTTAATGCACTCAGGCGTATCCAGTATAGTAGGAGTGTGATTAAGGCAATGGATATTCCAAAGAGGATTTTGGCCCAAGCAGTCTGCCACCATGCTGCTTCAATAATTATTTTTTGAGTAATTGCTTCTTGAGTAAATGATCCATCGATCCCTGTTTCTAATTGAAATGTATAGTTACCGGGTGGAAGGTTTGTGTAAATTCCATTCCTGTCATCAAGTGATGAGATCCATTCATCATCATATGGTACTAACCGATACCTAAATTGTAAAAGGTCTGTTTGAGTGTAACTAATCCCTGTAAAGTCGATAAGTAGTCTATTCGTCCCATTGGGAATAATTACATTTTCTTGAATTGGTATTTTCTGATTGTCTGCATAAATGCTTTCAATTATTGTTACAGGTTTGAACTCTGGAGCTTCTATTGCTTGCGGATCAAGTCTTACAATTCCACCTAATGTAGGTATCCAAAAATCACCATTTGAGTCAGTAAATGAATGAACAGCTCCAAGACAATTGCTGTTTTTCATTCCGTAGCTTTTGTCGTACTGCTTTACTTCGATCTTTACATTATCATCTCCAACTGCTTTTTCAAGGTCAGCTATTCTTACCTTCAAAATAGAATTCTCTGACGGCATCCAAAGGTTTCCATTATTATCTGGTAGCACATCGTAGATGATATTTGTTGGCATGCCGTGCTCAGTATTGAAATTCACAATTTTCTTGTTGCTGTAGCCACTTAGGCCATCATTAGATGCGATCCATATGAATTCGTCTTTTGAATAAGTGGAGAACATGAAATTAGATGGTAGGCCATCTTCTACCTTCACAGTTTTAATCACATTTCTGTTTTTGATGATGTTGAGCCCACTGATGGTACCTATTATCATTCTTCCATCTTTATCTTCTTCGATTGACAATATATAATTCGAACTAAGTCCATCTTTTATGGATACTTGTTCATAGCTATTTAATGAATTAAAGATGATTATCCCAGCATTTTTAGTGCCTACCCAAACTGATCCATCACTAGCTTGATAGGCTACTCGAATGAAATTATCTGGAAATCCATTCCTAATTGAATAGTGGAGGCTGTTCTTACCATCTAATATCACTAGCCCACCATACGTACTTATCCAAATCCTGTCATCTTTATCTTTCATTAGGTTTTTAAGCCGCTCTGATGGAATCTGAATGGCAGGTTTGTAAATCGATATTTGTCCATTCTTTATCTGATTAAGAACACCGTTTTCGTTACCAAGTATGAATGTGTTATCCTCTGTTTCGATGACGCTTGAAACAATGTTACTGGTCAATCCATCATTTTCTGTGAAGCTTGTGATGGATCCATCGGCAAGGAAAAAGATTCCACTTCTGTATGTGCCAACCCAGAGATTTCCTTCTTGGTCAAATTCAAGGTCTTCCACAATGTTGTTTGGCATGCCGCTGTCTTCATTAAGTGAGTCTAGACGACCAGTATTCGAATGATAGCAATAAAGACCTCTCATGGTACCGATCCATAAAGCGTCATTGATATCTGATGTTATTGCATTTACGGTAATGTTATCAAGTATCGTGCTTTTTTCAACGTTTTTCCCATCCCACTGGTAAAGCCCTCTCCCGGTGCCTAAGAATATGCCTCGACCGCTCAAGTGAATTGCATTTACGCCATTGATGTCTTTATCGAGACCGACTTTTGTAATTTCTTTTGAAGGAGCATAAACAATGAGTTGTGAGTCGTCCGTTCCGAAAAGGATATTTCCGTCAGCATCTTCTGCTATACTCAACACGGTGCTATTACCAATTCCAAAAATATGAGTAAACTCCTTGAGGTTTCCGTCAGTGTATCGAAATAGGTGATTGGATTTGGTACTAAACCATAGTTCGTTGTTCTCGGTGAACAGCATATACTCAATGCCAAAGTTGGAGACCTTCTCTAGGTTTTCAGGTACAATGAAATCTCCATCTTCATATTTGACTACACCATGAAGTGTACCAGCCCACAATTGACCCTCTTTGCTTAATACTAATCGTAAGACATTAGAAGACGGAAGATTACTATTTTGGCTGGTGAAAACTGTAAATTCTTTGCCATCAAATTTATGCAGACCAGTATAGGTACTTACCCATATGTATCCATCTTTGGTTTGAACCAGATCATTAGCTGATTCAGAGGTGAGTCCGTTTTGGGCATTCCAGCTACGGAGAACCAACTGGCTTAATCTTTTTTCAGTATCAATACCTTCCTGACCAAAAGCGCAAACCAATGCCAACCCAATGCTGCATAGAATCATAAACAGAAATCTGTATGATTGGACGCAACTATCATATGATAGTTTTAAGCATTTTGGTAAACAGGTCATGGCAGTAAGTAGTACAGTAAATTAAGTAATAGCGCTGGTATTATTAAGGTATAAGATCTTGTAATTCAGACATTTCGTCTAAATAATAGCCCTTATAGGACCAAATAAGTGAATTAGATGATTAAAGTACGTAGCTGTATATCATGATAAAGTGCGAAGCACTTCCACCAAGGACACATACATGGAAAATTGCGTGATTCATATAAAGTGACCTGATACTATAGAGAATGGCTCCGATAGTA
>CAZWLS010000095.1:0-12770 GCA_964634415.1 uncultured Roseivirgaceae bacterium
GTTATTTATTGATAATCAGGATTATCTAAAGTCTATTACCTCAACTTCTGGGTATTTAGACGTATCAAAAGTGAAGTGGTTGTCATTTAATTGCGTTGGAGTAAATGTACTTATCGAATAAACATATTTGTTTCCGGTTCGCTCGAACACAGTAAATGATTTCAATTCATCTTTTGGATTTATGGTCATTCTAATCTTAAAATAGCTTTTATCCCTGCTTTCTGGGTCGAGATCAATGATTCGATCGCCAGACGCAGTGGTTTCTGTAAGTATGTACTTAAAACCTTCCTTATACAGGTCATAGACATTGCTGAGAGTGATTTCTGACTCTTCAGGATCATAAGGACTGATGGTTACTTCATTGATCTCCTCATTATACGTGTAAACATCTTTGCCATCGTTGAAGATTTTCTGGCCAACCACTTCCAAGACAAACTTATCGCCTTTTACTGCAATATCTCCAGATATGGTTTCGTCTAAGCCTGCACTTTCATTAGTTAATTTCTGAGAAAATGACGCAGTAAAAGCTTCAATGTCCTTGTAATTATTACTCATTGCATCCAATACAGCCAAGGCAGCAGGATCATACTGAGCATTCGCTTGTAGAATGATGAAAAGTGATAATGTAGCGATGATTAGCTTTTTCATGAGTTTTAATATTTTATTTCGATCTCAGACAATAATTGTTCCAAACTATGTTCGTCAGGTATTAGTACTTCCCTTGCCTTACTACCCTCAAAAGGACCAACGATTCCTGCGGCTTCAAGTTGATCAATTAGTCTACCTGCTCTATTATAGCCTAACTTCATTTTCCTTTGAATTAGTGATGTAGAACCTTGCTGATGCATTACAATAAGCCTTGCAGCATCGGCAAATAAGGCATCTCGGTCGGATAAATCAACTTCTCCAATTCCGGTCTCGCCCTCACCGACGTATTCAGGTAAAAGATAGGCATCATCATATCCTCTCTGATCTCCAATGAATTCACAAATACGTTCTACCTCTGGAGTATCTACAAAGGCACATTGTAAACGTGTCATGTCAGATCCCATAGATAGAAGCATGTCTCCCATACCTATTAATTGATCTGCACCACCTGCATCTAAAATAGTTCTTGAATCAATTTTAGATGTCACTCTAAATGAAAGTCTAGCTGGGAAATTGGCTTTTATTATACCTGTAATCACATTTACAGATGGTCTTTGAGTTGCAACTATTAAGTGAATTCCAATAGCTCTAGCCAATTGAGCAAGTCTCGCAATTGGTGTTTCAACTTCTTTACCTGCCGTCATCATTAGATCGGCTAACTCATCTATTACAAGAACGATGTAAGGAAGAAACCGGTGACCTTTGTTAGGGTTTAGTTTTCGCTCAGTAAATTTTTGATTGTATTCCTTCAAGTTTCTGCAAGCAGCACTTTTCAACAAATCATATCGATTATCCATCTCTATACAGAGGGAATTCAATGTGTTTACCACTTTAGAAGTATCTGTAATGATTGCCTCTTCACTATCAGGTAGTTTAGCTAAAAAGTGCTTTTCTACTTTATTGAATAGTGTTAATTCTACCTTCTTAGGATCTACAAGAACTAGCTTCAATTGCGAAGGATGTTTTTTGTAGAGCAATGAGGTCAGCATGATATTTAATCCTACTGACTTTCCTTGACCCGTAGCTCCAGCCATCAACAAGTGGGGCATCTTAGCAAGGTCAGTTACAAACACTTCGTTGGAAATGGTTTTACCTAGTACTACAGGCAAGTCCATTTTACTATCCATGAACTTCCCAGTCGATACTACAGATCTAGCATCAACCATTTCACGGTTTTTATTTGGAACTTCAATACCGATTGTGCCCTTACCAGGTATAGGCGCAATAATTCGAATACCTAGTGCTGCTAGGCTTAGTGCAATGTCATCCTCTAGGTTTTTAATCTTTGAAATCTTGACACCTGCCTCAGGAACAATTTCATATAAGGTAACAGTAGGTCCGATAGTAGCCTTAATACTTGAGATCCCAATTTTGAAATTTACAAGTGTCTCAATTATTCGATCCTTATTTTGTTCTAGTTCATCTTTAGAAACGGTAACATCTTTTTCAGGATACTCAATGAGTAGGGAAGGCGTTGGGAATTTATACTTAGGAAGATCTAAAGTAGGATCATAGTTCACAGATTCCTCTTTTACTTCTTCTTCAAATTCTTTTTGTTCAACTTCGAAAGACATATCCTCAAATTCCTCATTATTAGGCTTTTGAGCTTCTTCCTCTAGGCTTTTTTCAGGTTCTGGATCCGGTGCAGGTGCTTCTTCTTTTTTGGCAAAGACCTTCTCTTCAACTTCTTTCGGAAGGGGAGGATCTTCTTTGAATTCTGGGAGATCTATGGTGAATTCTGGATCGGATTTTTCCTTTTTAGACTCAGGCTTAGAAGGTAATTTCTTTACTACCCAAGTTTCCGACTCATCTTTATTTGCATCTTCATCTTCAACTTCTTTTTTAATCTGATCTAAAACAGAAGAAATGTCCGCAGACTTAGCTTGCTTAGGTTTTTTCTCTGGAATCAAGGATTTGATTTGATTAGTCAAATTCTCGAACGAAGGGACAATGCCGCTAAATACTGGCATGCGTGTGATGTCAAAAAAGAACATATTAAACACGACAAAGAGGAATACCATAAATAGAATTGCTCCCCAGCCCATTAAACTCTGCGCAACCATTGAAAGCTCATATCCAATGCCACCACTTAAAAAGCCCCACATCGAGGTTTCTTCCTGAGAGAGGAGAAAGTATCCCATTCCCATACTGATCCAAATCAAGTAGAAGACGACAAAGTTGAACGACTTTGTGATTGGAAGTAGGGCACGAAACCATATAATCTTGTAGGCTACTATGAATAGAAATGGAGGGATAAGCAATGCAGCAACTCCAAACCACAGGAAGATGAAGTAATGTGCGACAATTGCTCCAATGAGTCCAAATACATTTTGTACTTCTGCTCCAGATTCTTTTATGTCTGTGTGAGTATAGGCTTCAACAACACTTTGATCTGCCTGTCCGGTGCTTAAATATGAGATAAAAGAAACTCCAAGAAATATTGAGATAGACAGTAATGAGAATCCAATGAATAAATGGAATTTTCTATCCGTGATGAAATTGAATTTAAGGCTTGATTTCTCCTTCTTTTCTGACTTCTTCTTATACGTGTTTTGTGCCATAGGTTATACTTCCAAAAGTAATGGAGTTTTTAGCTGGATCAAACATGCTTAAGTAGTTCCTTGTTGATCTGCTTTATTAAAGCAGGCCCTTCATATACCAATCCGGTATATATCTGAATGAGATCAGCACCTGCATCTAATTTTGCAATTGCGTCTTGTGCGGAATGAATTCCTCCAACTGCAATTATTGGAACGTTTTGAAGGTGCTTTCTTATATACCTAAGCACATTATTAGATTTGTTGAAAACAGGTTTTCCACTTAAGCCACCAGCACCAATATTAGACACCTTCTTTTCAGTAGTTGTCAAGTTTGAGCGATCGATAGTTGTATTGGAAACAATCAATCCGTCTAAATTCAATTCATTGGTTATTGCAATTATGTCGTCAAGTTGCGAATCGGTTAGGTCTGGCGCAATCTTAAGTAATATTGGTTTAGGTGTTTTTTTATTTCCGTTTTCGTCTTGTAGCGCTTTAAGAAGCTTCTTAAGTGGCTCCTTCTCCTGCAATTCACGCAGTCCTGGTGTATTTGGTGAGCTCACATTCACAACAAAATAGTCTACGTGATCGAATAGTTTCTCAAAACAAATCAGATAGTCTTCGAGTGCGTTTTCGTTTGGTGTTACTTTATTTTTCCCAATATTACCGCCTATAATGATGTTGGATTTTCGGTGTTTAAGTCGCTCAACAGCGTCATCAACACCATCGTTATTAAAACCCATTCTATTGATCAAGGCCTCATCACTTGGGAGTCGAAATAATCTTGGTTTTGGATTGCCTGGTTGGCCTTTGGGTGTAAGTGTACCAATTTCTATAAAGCCAAATCCGAGATTTGAAAAATCATCTATTAGCTCAGCATTCTTATCAAATCCAGCTGCAAGACCAACAGGATTTTTGAATTTAATGCCAAAAACCTCCTTAGCTAACTTTTCATCTTCCAATTGAAAAAGGGATCTGATTATCGTCTTACCAAAAGGAAATAAAAGAACTAGATGAAGAAGTTTAGTTGTGATTTTATGAGCCTTTTCGGGCGAAAATTGGAAAAGGATAGGTTTTAGAAGTTTGTACATCAGCTACGTGGATGATATTGAGTTATTATCTGCTTCAAATAGTCTCGATCTAGGTGCGTGTAAATCTCTGTTGTGGTGATTGATTCATGTCCCAACATCTCCTGCACTGCCCGTAAGTCCGCACCTCCTTCGATCAAATGTGTTGCAAAACTATGACGAAATGTGTGGGGACTAATATTTTTCTTTAGACCAATTTTTGAAGCCAGGTCTTTTATTACCATAAATACCATTACTCGGCTTATGGCTTTACCTCGTTTGGTTAAAAATAGGTGATCTTCAAATCCAGTTTTGACATCAATATGAGTTCTTACTTCGTCTCTGAAAATTTTGATATGCTTTAAAGCAGACCTTCCAATGGGCACGAGGCGTTCTTTACTTCCTTTTCCGATGATTCTTAAAAAACCAATGTCTTCATGGATATTGCTAATCTTCAAATTTATTAACTCAGAAACCCTGAGTCCAGAGCTGTACAAAGTTTCTAGCATCGCTCTGTTCCGTGTGCCTTCTGGTGTCGACATATCTATTGCGCTGAGGATTTCTTCAATCTCTGGAAGATCTAATGTATCGGGCAATTTCCGACCCAACTTAGGTGCTTCTAGCAATTCAGAAGGATCTTTTGAAATAATCTCTTCATATACTAAAAACTTAAAAAAAGCCTTGAGTCCTGACACCATTCTAGCTTGGGTGTAAGCCGACATTCCAAGTTCGTTAATGAATTCAAGAAAATCTATGAGATCTTGTTGGACGACTTTGGGAGGAGAGACATCGCGTTCTTTGATTTCAAAAAATTGCTGAAGCTTAGAGATATCTGCTAAATATGCATCAACAGAATTTTGTGCTAAAGATCGCTCTAGCTTGAGGTAATTTTTAAATTGTTTGCTGTAGGATGTCCAGGACAAGTGATATTAAATTTTAAGCTTCTAAATTAGCGCAGATACATTCAAATGCGAATACTTATCCTCAACGGCCCCAACTTAAATCTTCTTGGCAAAAGAGAGCCAGAGATTTATGGTAGTCAATCATTTGAAGACTATTTCAATGAATTGGTTCAACGATTTAATACGTGTGATTTATCCTACTATCAATCAAATCATGAAGGTGAACTAATCGATAAGCTTCATGAGGTAGGATTTAGCTTTGATGGGATAGTTTTCAATCCAGGCGCGTATACCCATACAAGCATTGCACTTAGAGATGCAATATCTGGTATAAAATCTCCTGTTTTTGAAGTTCATATTTCTAACCTAGCCGAACGTGAGGAATTCAGACAAGTTAGCTATGTCAAAGATGTATGTGTTGGATCTATTAATGGCATGGGGCTTGAAGGCTATGCCATTGGAATAGAAGAATTAATTCGTTCTTAGCTCTCATCTACAATCTTAACAACTGTCTTATCCAAGAAGGTAAATGTTGATTTTCCTTTAAGTTTTAATGTGTCTCCTGGTTTCATCCCATTTGGCAGTTCAATAGCAAGAATGCCTTGATAGTCAATTAGCACGGAAACCACCATTTCATTGAATTCCCATGAGGTGATTTTTTGCTCCCTTTCTTGGAAGTATTTCGTAGCAGCTATTGCTTGATCTTTAAAGGCATTGATGCCTTCAAGTTTCATTTCCACCACACCATTTGAAATGTTTTCAAAAACAATATTCTCATTAAGATTTTTAAGCATACCATCAACATCGAATGAGTTATATGACGAAATGTAGCTTTCTATAATTTCTTTCTGTGAATCTTCCATGTTAGTTTTTGACTGTTTGCAACCGGCAAGAGTTGCGAATGTTAGCATGAATATTATGACCTTATTTATCATAAAGATTGATTTTGGTGCATCATGATTTTTTGATCGTCAACCTAAGGTAAAACTTCTTTTGTCGAAATTTTAGTGGGTTCGGTTAAATCTCATGTTAACTTTCATTTCAAATCCCCGCCTATGACTGAGCTGCAAAAACGAAAAATTCAGCATTTCTTTAATGTTCTAGATAATAATGGAAATGGAATTCTAGAAAAGGATGATTTTGAGCTTGTAGGAGAAACTATGAGCGATATTATTGGATATAGTCAAAATGCACGTGAACGATTGATGTTAAAATTGAAGGCGCATGGGCTTTTTGTTCAAATCCTTAGAGATATCAATAAAGACGAAGCTGAACTATCAATTAAGGAATGGATGAGGTTTTTTGAAGAAGTAGTTCTTGCCAGGCCGAATGATTACGTCAATCAATCTTCGACATATCTATTTTCGTTATTTGATCAAGACGGTGATGGATATATCGATGAGCAAGAATACCTAGATATGTTCAAAGCTTATGGGCTTTATATGTCTGTCGCTAAAAAAGCATTTGATAAGCTTGATATCAATGGTGATGGAAGAATAAGCGGAGGTGAACTTGTGAAAGCTTTTGAAGACTTTTTCATGTCTGATGATGAATCAGCACCAGGAAATTGGATTTTTGGAGATTGGAAAAATGGGTAGCTATTTCTTTAAAATCCAATTGCCAATGATGCTCAACTTTCGTTGATATCGATATTTGAAGCTAATTCTTTATTATAATTCCGATTGAGTAAGTAGCTCAGCGAGTCGATCAAATACAGATCCCCACCCGTTCTGAAAACCCATTTTTTCTTGTTGTAATTTGTACGCTTCCGTTGGATGAATAACGTTAAACGTGAATTCAGTTTTGCTTTCATTTGCTACCAATAAAACCTCTAGTGTTACTCCTTCCGTCATAGGAAGGAAATTAGCACTTGTTTTAAGTTTATTAGGTGGATCAATATGCTGATATTCACCTTCGGCGATAAAGTCGGCGCCATCTGGCATTGTCATTATGTATTTCCATTTTCCACCTATTTTAAATTCATGAGCTACTATTTTAGTACTCATTCCCTTTGGTCCCCACCACTTAACAATGTGTTTGGCTTCTGTCCAGGCTTTCCAGACTAATTCAATTGGAGCGTCAAAAGTTCGCTTGATGGTGATGGTTCGGTTTTCAATATTATCCTCCATTTTTTTTCTTTGATTTTAATTCCATTAAGTAATCTTCAAATGAGTCGATTCTTTCCTCCCATAGCTTTCGATATTGATCTATCCACATAAAAGCAGGGATAAGTGAAGCGGGCTGAATTTGACAATATCTTTCACGACCCTGTTTCGAGACCACTACTAACCCACATTCTTCCAGTACTTTAATTTGCTGAGATATTGCGGGCCTACTAATCTCGAATTGATCTGCTAGTGAGTTGAGATTCATCGGTTCTTCTGAAAGAATGTTGATTATTTCTCTTCTGGTAGGGTCTGCTATCGCTTGAAATACGTCTCTTCGTCCACTCATATAAAGTGTAAGTGTTTGCTTACAAATATATAAATAAAACGTAAGTATTTACTTACATTTTACTTGAGGAATAAAAAAACCACCTCTTTTTGAGGTGGTTCTTGTACCATTAGCATTTTAATCCTATTCCTTTCTACCTGGTCTTTCCCTAGGTTTCTTAATAGTCAGTGGTGTTTCTACGTTAGTGTCACCCACTGTTATTCTAACAGTATATTCTCCAGCAACAAGGTGGAAATCACCATTTTCTGAAGCTTTATATGTTTCTTTTTCGTCTCCTTCGAGTAAGTCTTTGAATGACTCATTGGTAACTAAACTCATATTAATGATGTTTAGGCCTTTTTCTGAAGAAATGTCTGTCGAAGATACAACATCATCTTCGTAAAAAATCTCAATTTTTCCTTTTCCACCCAATTTGTCGTAGAAGTTAACAACTATTTCTCCCGAAATTTCTTCTCCCCACTCCCAAGTCTTGCTGCCCCAACGAGAACTGAATGCTTTTTCTTCTATTGGAAATGCGTGTAGGGTTTTAGCTAAAATTTCATCAGTCATTTTTTGAACTAATGAAACATCACCGATGTAAATACCACGCCCATGAGTTCCCAAAACAATTTCGTTTTCACGTGGATGTACAATTAAATCATGTACCGGCGTATTGGATAGCCCCTTACTAAATGCATGATAGCTTTTACCCGCATCAAGCGATACGTATACTCCATGGTCTGTACCAACATAAATGATATTTTCATTGACAGGATCTTCTTTGACTACATTTATTGGTTCATTTGGAAGGTTTGCCGAGATGCTTTTCCAACTATTTCCATAGTCGTCGCTTTTATATACCAACGGATCGAAATTATCCCATCTATATCCATTTAATGAAGCATACACACGTCCTTCTTTATGTTCAGAAGCTATAACGGTACTCACCCAATAGTCTTTTGGTAAGCCACTTGTGATTTTTGTCCAACTATTACCAACATCATTAGATCTATGTATTAACCCGTCATCGCTGCCAACATATATCAACCCAAATTGAGTGGGGGATTCAGATATGGTAGTCAATGTACCATAACTAACGTCGCCTTTTTTTCCCCCATTCGTCAAATCATCGCTTAGTGTTTCAAAGCTATTTCCTTGATCCATAGATCTATGAAAGCGATTGCTGCCAAAGTAAACTACGTCTTGATTATGAGTTGAAAGGGCGATAGGGGCCTCCCAATTCCATCTGTATGGAGCATCTCCTAATGTATGTCTTGGGGTAATGTATTTCCTCTCACCAGTCTCTGTATTTATTCTGAAGTAATTACCAAATTGATACCCAGTGTAAACAGTAGTGTTTTCACGAGTGTCTACTGCAACTTGCATTCCATCCCCACCCATCAATCGCTCATACGGATACTTCCCGTCCTGATACCAACTTCTTGAATATTCATACGTACTTGGGCCTTTCCAAACACCGTTGTCTTGCAGACCACCGTATACATTATATGGTTGGGACATGTCTACTGCAATAGAATAGAACTGACCAACTGAAGGTGAATTACAATTGGTCCAAGTCTCGCCAGTATCATAGCTTATGTAAACACCACCATCATTACCAAGAATTAAGTGCTTAGGGTTATCCGGATTTATCCAAAGTGCATGATGGTCAACATGCACATTATCTTCATTGATACTTTTAAAGGTTTTACCTCCATCTTCTGATCTTACAATTGGAACTCCCATTGTGTATATAACATCAGGGTTTTGTGCATCCACTCGAACTTGACCAAAGTAATAGCCATAGGAGAAAATCATACTTTCTATATAATCCTCATGTGTTTTTTTCCAAGTCTTGCCAGCATCATCAGATCGATACATTTCTCCTCCTTTCACTGGTGTATCAAATAAAAGAGAGTTTGCATCTTCTGTGAATATAACCAGGTCAAGAGGCTTCACTTTACCTATCTCAATATCTCTTTTGATATCAACAGCATTGTAAGATCTAGGGAATCCATTGTTATCTAAAAACTCATTAATGTCTTTATTTTCAAGAGCCAAGAACTGTTGGCTATTCATGGTTCTCAGCTGATCCTTGGTTATGCCCTGATTTTTGACTTCTTCATCTTTATCTCTCCGATCTTGATTGTCAAGTATGGCATAAACTGTCTTTGGTGACGAAGGTGCGAAAGCTAAACCGATTCTACCGGTACCATCTGTGTCAGGGAATCCAGAATTATCTGCTATTTCGTTCCAACTATCACCCCCATCTTCAGATCTATAAATGGCCGTACCTGGTCCAGCTTCCACAAAGTTCCAGGCTTTTCTATCCTTTTCCCAGGCAGCGGCTATCAACACATCTGGATTGTTAGGTTGGATTGCCATTTCAACAATGCCAGTTCTGTCATTTATAAATAATGTTTTTGTCCACGTTTTACCACCATCGTTGGTTTTAAATACTCCGCGTTCAGAATTTTCAGAATACAAATGGCCGAGTGCACCTACCCAAAGGGTGTTTGGATCCTCTGGATGTATCAATATTCTTCCAATGTGGTGAGTTTCAGTTAGGCCTATATTTTCCCAACTTGCTCCGTTGTTACTTGATTTGAAAACACCAAAACCGGAATATGAGGATCGGCTTGAATTATTTTCACCAGAACCTACATATATGATTGAATTCTCCCAATCAATAGCAATGTCTCCGATTGTCATTACTATTTGATTGTCAAAAATCGGCTTGAATGAAGTACCATTGTTTGTGGTTTCCCATAAAGATCCGGAAGCATATGCAACATAAAAATGGGTAGGATCATCTGGATCTACTTCTAGATCTACGACTCGACCACTCATTACTGTAGGGCCAACATTTCTGAATGGCACGTTCTTGACTAATGAGCTATTTTCAAGGTTTAGTCTTCTTTCATATCCTGCCAAGCGTTCCTTAGCTGAAGTTGGTGGTGGTACTTCGTTAGTTTTTTTCTTTCTCTGAGCAGGCACTATTATAGCCATACTCAAAAAGAGAAGTAGATAAATGATTCTCATGAGGTTAGATTTTTTAATAAGTTAGTAAGTATAAAACTTATAGACGCTGAAACCAACCATAAAACATATGAAGAAGTATACCTGGATTTTAGTGGTTATCTATGGATGTACCACTGCAGGAGAGGTTCAAAATGAAGTAGAGAAGAAAATTATTCCTGAAGCAAATCATATTTTATCATCCAGTCAAACACATAACAAATGGAGTAAATCCATAGAGCCAGTCTTAAAAATTAATTCTGGGGATGTGGTTGAAATAAGCACACAAGAAGCCACTGATGGACAACTTACACTAGACTCAGATACTTCCGATTTGATGAATTTAAGCTTTGATCCAATTCATCCGCTCACCGGGCCTATTTATATAAACGACGCTCAGCCAGGAGATATAATCGCGGTAACCTTACATAAAATTGAGATAGGAGAATGGGGTTGGACAGCTATTTTACCAGGTTTTGGGTTTCTTGCAGATGAGTTTACTGAGCCTTATTTGAAAACTTTTGAGCTCTCAGGAAAGAATAATGTTCGATTTGCAGATGGAATCAATATTCCATTGAAGCCTTTCCCTGGAGTACTTGGCGTTGCACCTAACACCGATTCATTACTGTCAACTATTCCTCCTAGAGCAAATGGTGGAAATATGGATGACCCCAATATCGTGGAAGGCACAACTGTTTACCTTCCTGTTTTTGTTGAGGGCGCGTTATTTTCGATAGGTGATGCTCATGCAGCTCAAGGTTTGGGAGAAGTGTGTGGAACAGCCATTGAGGCACCGATGAAATTCTTGGTTGAGATTAATTTATTGAAAGGATCAAGCATTCAAGAGCCGCAATACGAGAATGATGATGTTTATGCTGTAACAGCCTATGGAACTACCATTGATGAGGCTGCCAAGAAAGCGACAAGATACATGATAGCATATTTAGTTAAAGAACATGGATTAAGCAGCAATGACGCCTATATGTTATGTTCACTAGCTGGTGATCTCAAAATTGCAGAAGTAGTGGATGTACCACACATGTTAGTCACAATGTCAATAAATAAGGAGGTACTAAATAGATGATAACGATATACCACAATCCTAGATGTACGAAGAGTAGACAAACACTTGCACTCATTGAAGAAAATGGAAGTGATTTTGTCATAAAAGAATATTTGAAAGAACCACCAACAAAAGCAGAGCTAAAAAATGTGATTGCATTACTAGGAATTAGTCCTGAGCAGCTTATTCGCAAGGGAGAGGTAGAATTTAAAGATAATTTCAAGGGGAAAAGTCTGTCAGATGATGAATGGATTGAGGCGATGATTACTTATCCTAAGTTAATAGAGCGTCCAATTGTGATTGAGGGAGATAAAGCAGTGATTGGTAGGCCGCCTGAAAATGTACTTGAACTATTATGAAAGCAGTATTAGTAGAAAAATTGGGAGGTCCGGAATCCCTTGTTTACAGAGATCATGAGATTGAATCTCCAGGACCTGGATTCGTTCGCATCAAGGTAGCGTATGCCGGGGTAAACTTTCCAGATACACTGATCATACGAGGTAAGTATCAATTCCAACCTGAACTTCCTTTTTCGCCGGGAGGAGAGGTGTCCGGGTCTATAATAGAGGTTGGACCTGGAGTTACGCATTTTAAAGTGGGTGATCGAGTCGTTGCAGGAACCACTGCTGGTGGATTTGCCGAAGAAGCTAATGCGTTTGCATTCAATACTCATAAACTCCCAGATGATGTCAGCTTTGAAGATGCCTCTGCTATTCTCTTAACACATGGAACTGTTATACATGCACTCCAAGATAGGGCACAGTTGTCATCAAAGGAAAACCTTGTGATTTTAGGCGCTTCTGGAGGAGTTGGAACAGCGGCTATTCAATTGGGGAAAATAATGGGTGCAAATATTATTGCCTGCGCATCGACTGATGAAAAGCTTTCATTCTGCAAAAACTTAGGAGCTGATATTGTTCATAAATACACCCCTGAAAATTTAAAATCGAGTATTAAAGAATTGACAGATGGGGAAGGAGCTGATGTGATTTTTGATGCAGTAGGTGGTGACTATTCGGAACAGGCATTTAGGGCAATAGCACCGATGGGAAGACACCTCGTTATTGGTTTTGCTTCTGGCGGTGTTCCAGCAATACCATGG
>CAZWLS010000096.1:0-12723 GCA_964634415.1 uncultured Roseivirgaceae bacterium
CCTACCAAAGCATTGTTGGCATCGTTCCATTCTGGTCTCTGTGTATTAAGCCAAATACCACCTTCTGGTATGAAGTTGGAAACTTTTGCCAATACAGTAGCTAGAATCTTCTCTATGAAGTTTACCCTGTAAATTGAACCATTACTCGCTAGCAGTGCTCCATCTGCTCCAATTTCATCGCGCCTATTTCGAATTTCACGATCAAGTTCTTCATCAAATAGGATTGTGTCTTTTGGGTCATTTAAAATATCTTCATATGCTTTGATCCTATATGGTACATTGGCATAAACAAAATGTTCTTGGTCAAGCATTTCCGTCAAGCCCTTTGGATAGTAGTCGTGAATGAATTCCAAAAACTTGAGTAGATATATGATTTGATGGTCTCCCCAATATCCGATATATGACCATGGATCGTGAGGCTCGATGGTTTCCCAATCAAATCCATCTTTGGTGACCCTGTACGGATTGTAACCATCAAATGTGCTGGCGTTGAGAAACTTGATGATCATATTATCAATAAATGCAGGGTAGGAGTGAGCTAAAGCTTCCCAATTCTGAAAGATGTCTCTCCAATTTCCTTCATAATCAAGGATTTTACTTCCGTCTACCTCATTCCTGGTATTTATTGAGAATTTATTCCAAGGTCTACTTGGATCACCATGCCTGCGACTAAACTTTAGTGGCATATACTCCAAGGCAAGCCTGTGGAAATCTTTGTCATCTGTTTTCTTCAAAAGAGACCTTAATTCTTGAAGGGTGAAAGTATCATTTAGTGAATCGAGCAATTTTGAAGATGATACAAAGCATTCTGCATTTGCTTTTGAGAGGTAATTGCTAAAATCCCATTTTTCGATTTGATAATTTTCATCAAAAATCCCTCCGCGCATTATGTTGAAAAGCGTGTTTGAAAAATGACGAGCATTACGTTTCCTGTCAGCAGATAGTTGAAGTCCATCTGAAGCAGCTACTCTTTGTAGGAGTCTTTGAGATCCAACTTCTATGTCTTCTTTTATTTCATCCCAAAGTCCTTTTGATCTGATCTTATCAGATAGTTCAGCTATAGAGTTTGCATCTTGATTGACATTAGCTACTGTAAGCCAGTTGATCCAAGAATCTTGATCGATACTTTGTTGGCTTGAGATAAAGTATGCGCCTTTTTCAGCTTTGATGTCAGTTTCTTGCTCAATTTCTTCACCTTTCCTAAACGCATCTAATTGCGTTGACGAAAGGAGATAAGAAGCATTGTCTAATCCAAGAGACCATGCGACATTGGCTTTCAGTGCTTCACTGGGCTCAGCTCTATCAACAATAATTGCACTAAGCGCATAGATGCCTAGACCTATTTCGCTAACAAGTTCATTTCTTTTGTAAGCGTCAACCAGATTGCTTCTAATACCTTGCAAGTCTGCAGAAACTCCGTATGGCATGATGTTTTGGATACCATCTAGCAATCGTAAAGTTATTCTTTCATTGGAGTGGTTGATAAAATGACTCTCTTTGATGAAGCCAAACTTGTTGCTTGAACTCCATTTGTATCTAAAGGTGACCTCTAAGTCATGATTGATTTCTTCAAAGAGGATTTTGTTACCGAATTCACTTTTAAACAAGTTTCTTGTACATCGATACCTTCCTTCGTTTCTTTTTGAGAAAGGCTCCCAAAGGAAAGAATCTGAATTTTTAGAAACCCAAAAAATTGATTTACTCCCAGTTACGTCAAATGATTCTGTAATCTTGTCGTCGGTATAATATGGGAATAGCGCATTTTCCGCGTCTTTTCGTCCAGCACTAAGACCTCCATTACTTGAAATAAACATCCAATGATTGGAATCACTTACCACACTCATAAAGAATGGTCGCATAGCGTCACTATTCGATATTTTATAGAAGGATTCCCCGTTGATGGAAATTCTTTTTAAAGAAACCTCTTTATCCTGGTTCATTCTTTGATTAGCTTTTTCGGCTTGTATGTTCACTTATTTTATCAATCTATATTGTAGATCTAAGTCCTTTTAGAGGGGAATGAATATCCCCTCCAAAAGAGCCTAGGCTGTATTGGTTATTCCTGGGTTATATCGTCTATGTAATAACTTGCTTCAACCGCAACAGGATCTTGGTTTGAGGCATCGTAGTCTGGGAATATTGCAAACCTTGTGTAACGACTTGATGCATCAGCTATGCCTGTAAAATCAAAGGTTAGTTCAACCCAGGTATTGGCACTTCCTACTGTTTGATCAATGTTGAATGTCGGAGTTGTAGCCTCATCAGGGTCGCCTCCTTCAAGCTGGAATCTGAAATTCACACCCGCATTTGGCGAGTAGACTTTTATTTTGAACACGGTTCCATTTGCAAGATCAATTACTGGTGATGCTAATGTTTCTGTGAATACAACACCCGAATACCATGCTGCTCCAACACCTCTAGTCATTCTTAGGACGTTGGCCGAAGTATTGATTCCGCTTGCGTCAGGATTAGCAACATTAGCAACTGTAGCTTCTGGCTCCTCAAATACAGTAAATACTTCTCCTGCTTCAAAGTCGAATGGAAACTCGCCGGTTCCTCCACCGCCTCCATCATCATCATCATCACCGTCGTCACCATCATCTCCATCACCGTTTTCGTCATAGAAGTAGATGTTATCTACAAATATTGTTGTGTTGCCAGCAGGTGTCCCAACCAAAATGTATTGTGCAAGATTGGCTGATGTAATCAACTCAGTGAATTCACTTAGTGGGATGTCATAGCTAATCCATTCACCTCTAGCAGGCATATCATCTTCTACGTCTGCTTGTGCATCATCTCCGCCATCAAATGCGCCGTCAGCACCAAAGTCGACAAGTCTAACTGTAAATGTGTTGATGTCAGCTGACCAAACATCTAAATGAAGATGAGTCATTGCAGTTACATCCACTGTGCTTGCTACAGTCTCAATTCCTACAAAGTCTAGATTCGAATATTTCTTAGTTGCATTGCCTGCAATCATTACATCCTCGAAATCAGCAACAGACCATGTTGTTCTCCAGGTATCTACAGTAACATCAGTATACGCATCACTGAACAATGAAATTACATCGGCAGCTGCTTGAGTAGGAGTAGGGGCAGCCGTTTCAGGTTCGGTTAGAGCAATAAATGTCTGGTCAATATCATCAATGTAAAAAGCGCCTGCTGAGGTACCAAATGCATCAATAAATATTGTAACTCTTGAATATGAGTCTGTGCTTCCAAACGTAAATTGAAGATTTTCCCAACCACTTCCAGTGTGACTTGCAGATACTTCAATCGCATCACCGGTTCCTTCTTCCAATTTTAGCAATACATCTACTGCAGTCTCAGACCATACATTCATTGTTACCGTATTTTCTGTTGTTAGGTCCATCGCTGTTCCTAAATCGAAAAATACTCCTTCGAAATTTGCTCCACTATTGGTTATTTCTCCAACGTTGGATTCAACGTCGTTGGAACCTCCAGGAGCTGGATTGGCAACAATAGCGAACGAAGCACCATTGAATGTCGAATTGAGATATTCCACATTCTCATCGTCAAAGGTGATAGGAATAGTTATCGGATCAGGGACATTTATAGATACCGAATCTTCAAAAGAAGCTGTTTGACCGTTTTCAGCTGTTGCAACAAGTTTTACAAGGTATGCGCCATTCTCCTCATAGATATAAGATGGATTTATTTCTATAGAGGAGGAACCATCTCCAAATGTCCAAAAATAGGAATCTGCGTTTGCTGAAATATTAATGAAATCAACTTTTCCATTTGTTTGATCAACTGATTTTACAAATGAAGCGAATAGTTCATCGGGATCAATGTTGTTTTGATTGATGCCATCGTCATCATTACAACCAAGAAAAGCAAGCGCAATGGAGAGCATTGCAATTCTTCTTATATTTTTTGATAGAATATTCATCTGCTTATACTTTATGGTTATTGATTAGTACTATAAACTCTCACATAGTCTACTAGCATGGTTTGCGGGAAGACTGTTTCACTGTCAGGAGAACCAGGGAGGTTGCCTCCAACAGCAAGGTTTATTAGTATGAAAAATGGTTTGTCAAACACCCAGTCACCAGTTACATCATCTGGGGTAATGGTGTTATATAGAATTCCATCAACAAAGTAGCTAATAGAATTTGGTCTCCACTCTATAGCAAAAACATGAAAACCTGTATCAAATCGATCATTTGTTAGTTCATATTCTTCGCCTATAGATTCACCACCTGAGTATCCAGGGCCATGTACACTTCCAAACATTATTGTTGGGTTTTGACCAACGTACTCCATTATGTCAATTTCTCCCGCTTCAGGCCATGGATTATCGTCAATATCTGCCCCAAGCATCCAGAATGCAGGCCATAGCCCTCTGCCTGTTGGGAGTCTCATACGAGCTTCAAATCGCCCATATCTTCTTTCGAAATTGCCTTTTGTGATGATTCTCGCAGACGTGTATGCAGAACCTTCAAACTCTTCCTCTCGTGCCGTTACTACAAGAAACCCATTTTGTTGAGTTATATTCTCAGTGCGATCTGTGTAGTATTGTAATTCATTATTACCCCAACCATTATCTCCTGTTCCTATTTCAAACGTCCATAAGTCGCTGTTAGGAGCTCCATCTTCACTGAAGTTGTCCTGCATTACTAATGTATTGAATTCAGAATCTGAATCAGAACAGCCAGTAATAACTGTTACCATAACAAAGACTATCAATACTAGCGTCTTTAGTTTTTTATATTGTTTTTTAATATTCATGTTCTGTTCTTTTTATTAATAGAAGTAGATGTTATCGGCATAGAATTGAGAAGGTCGAATTCCAGCTTCAGAGTCAAATACAATTTGACCTAGGTTATTTCTATTGGTTAATGTAGTTATGTCAAGGTCGACACTAATCCAACTTCCTTGTACCAATGTTGGAGCTGCCACAGTTATGGTTACCTCGCTGTCATCATCAGTTGGAGCTCCGGTAAATGGGTCTGTATTTATTACCCCGTTCGAACCAATATCTCTAAGCTTGATTCTTATCGTTGAGCCTGCATCAAATTCACCAGGTACAAATAAGTCTACGTGCATTGTTGTCATTCCTGACGCATCAATGGTGGATACATTAGAGTTAAACTCTATTCCAACGAAATTGAAATTCAAGTAATTAAGGATGTTGTCATCTTCGCCATCATCATCAAATGCCGTGAAATGACTTGAAGTAGTCTCCTGGAATGGCTCATAATTGCTAGTCAGAAAGTCTACATCAACATTGGTGTATGCATCACTGAAGATCGAAATTACATTAGCTGCGTCTTGAGTAGGAATAGGCGCATTTTCAAATCCTTCCAAAGATTCTGCATTAATTGTTAATGAACCTTCAGCGCGAACCCCATCAATGATTGCTGTGATTACGGCAGTGCCTGATCCAACGACAGTAATAACACCAGATTCATCAACAGTTGCCACAGTTTCATCAGATGATGAGAAATCAAAATAGGCAGCCGTTGTTGATACGGTTACGTTTGACCCATTGGCAATATTATAGGTATGCGTAATGCCTGTTACTTCTCTAGTAGCACCAACAAAAACATCAGCTTCTGTTTCCATACCATCGAAAATTCTTGGTTGAGGTTGAGCCAATGTCCCAAGGTTCTCAAATTTTACCTCATCTATCCAAAGCGTATATCCAGTTTGTCCAGTTTGTAAATCAGTGCCTTCAGCTATCCAGAAAAGTCCTTTTTCTTGAGTAAGTCTGGAGGCATTTGGAATTGGGATTGTATACTGCGTCCAAGAAGTATTTAATTCAAAACCTGAGGCGGTAACCAGGTAGGTGCCATCTTCAAAATCTTGCCCAAACCCGACACTGTTTAGTGTTTCACCCTTAGATGCTCTTGCCCAGAATGTGAGCGCATTAAACTCTGTTAAATCTCTACCAGACAGGTCCTTAAATATTCCTCCAGCGAAATTACCATCAGGATCAGATGCATTAGGAATATCAAATCGCATGGAGAGATCTCCAGAAAATGTCACTTCATTGTCAACATCAAAAGCTGTCAATTTTGATGTTCCAAAAGCGAAGTAATCCATACCTCCACTAAAACCATCGATAAATACTTCAGATGTTTTTGGGAATGTAGCAGGAGTTATATCATCGCTTAATTCTCTATCACAGCTCACCAAGCCTAGCAGCGCTATGAATCCGATTATATGTCTTATTGAAAAACTCATTTTTATATTCTTTTTCATTGCTTTCAATTTTATCACTTACCTAAGTTGATGTGTAAATAGGTTCTGAATTCCCACTCGTTTCCATCTCCAAATCCAGTAGCTGTTGGAATAGGAGTGGCTAGCCCATTCGCGTCAAATGAATTTGTTGGATTGTATCTCGGAGAAAATTGATCCATTGATCTCCACATGAATCGAGCACCTAATCTTGTGCTAGGAAGCAGGAACCAGTCAGGCTTATCAATGGACGTTGAAATGTCTGCCATTAATTGTAGCGGGAATGTTAAGTTGAAGTCACGATGGTAATCAAAAGGACCCCAGTCATTCACCTTTGCATGTGTTTCTAGCTTTATCTTCTTATAAATGACTCTGACATCAGCTCCGTATCTCTCTACAGTTCTTGGATCTGGTCCATTTGCCTGTCCGTTTCCGCCATAAAGATTTGCAATGATGCCAAGGTCTGGATTTAGCTTGGATACGATCCTTGCATAAACTTCCCAGAGGTCTAGAGCTGGTGGCGCGCCTGCAGCTGGTGCAGGAACTCTTCCAGTACCAGGGAATATCACAGCTGCATCTTGTGAGGTAGGAAGGTGTCTATATACGAAACCTAAGCTACCTGCTAATTCAGCGTCTTCTGCTCTATCATTGTCCCATTGATACATCCACGTTGCAGGAGTAGGGTCAAATGTGATTAATATTTCACCAGCAACAGTCTCTCTATTTGCTCTTACTACAAATGGATCTTGTAAGATGTTTCTCAACCTGGCAGGAGCAGGTGCATCTCCAGGTATCGGATCTATCATTGGTTTCTGATACATGAAGTTCGGTGCAATCTGGAATTTCCCAATTGTGTATGTGAATCCGGTATAGAGGTTATTTACATTGCCTGTTCCAACATCCTTTAATCTCCATCCTGTAAAAGTCTGAGTGTAATCACCACCGGCGTTGGCAACTAAGCCCAAGGAAGAGGCTTGTCCATACCAATTGATTCTTCCCTTTGTGTAAGTCAATTTGACTTTACCTCCCCAAGTATCGCTGTTTTGAACTTGGTCTTCTAGTACAGTATAGTTTCCAGATTCGCCTTCAACTACTTGGAAAGATCTACCGACAAGCGGCTGACCTCCCCAAATACCTCCAAATTCTATTCCAACGCCTTTATATTCAGTTTCGGCGTAAAGCGTAGCTCTTCTGGTTTTTGGCTGTGGAACTGCTATCGAACTAACTGCAGAGCCTGGTTCTGCTAAGTCTTCATGATAAATACCTGTTAATTCGAAGTTTGCTATTTTTTTACTGTATTTGAGCAGGATAGCTGGATTCGCTCCCCACCATAATTCAGGCCCGTAAGCAACCTTAAACCCTTGTAGCTGACGCTTACCTTCAATTTCAAATCCATTAGGAGCAAGACCATTATAAATATCTATGTTAGGTCCATAGTTTGCTTCTGGATAGAGCCCAAAAAAGTCTCCTTCGTAACCCCAGTGATAGTGTCCAGTTCGGTAGAAACCATCCAAATTGAACATTTTGTGATTCCATGAATACTCAGCTTGATAGACTTGAACTCTATTAGGATTGGTTGTAAGCGTATTACCTCCTTGTGTTAAGAAAGTCTGCGCTCTGCCTCTATTTTCATAGAATATTTCATTAATTGGGTTTTCGGGAACGCTTCCTAAAACGTTGAAAGTTACCTCTGCTCTTACGTTAGGGTCAGGATTTGCTTCAACACCAATGAAGTATGATTCCATTCTGTCAAACCCTTGTCTGCTTGGAGTTGCTTGACTGCCAGGAACTGCATTTACAGGAGTTGTGGTTTTGTCGCCTCCAGTGATGAATGTAGAAAATTCAGCCCGAATTTGACTCACTCCAATTTTACCGCCCAATTCACTAGCCAATGCAGCCTTATCTGCTCTAGCTCTTAGTTCCGCATCGTATAGTTGAATGTTATCAAAGTGATTAAAAATAGCCGTTTGATCTACTCCTGGAGCGTATGGATCAATTTCATGGGCTTCCTTTAATGCATAATATGCAGCTCTAGGATATAATGTATAGAGTCCGTTTCCGTTTGTTGGCCCTTTAGCACATACACCAAACCACTCTTCGTTCATATTATTATCACCTTCATTCGCTTGATCTCTAGAATATCCACCATTTGGCCATGAAGCGTTGTTGTCGTGTATATCAAGGTTTTCCGTTTGTTTGTATTTCCACCAACCATCAGAAAATTGAAATGTAAATCCACCTAAAGAGTTTTGTGCTCCTCCAATGCCGGCTGCATTTGCATAGATCTCTTTCCAGTTTCCGGTCATATAATAAGCTTGCGAGTATTGATCTTCTTGATTGTCTCTAGTATTGAATGCATCAGCACCGAATTCGGCGAATAGAATAGGCATATTAAGCTCATCTTTTACTCGTTGAAATGCATCACCAAAGGAGATGCCACGATACATGTTCGTTCCATATATATCGATGTCTCTACATTCTTGAGCTACTATATCTGCATACAGCAAATCACCATTACATATTGCTACTGGGTGAGATTGATCGATTTTTTTAACCTCTATGGCTGCATCGTTAAAGGCTTTATATAGTGCTCTTGCTGCTTTTATCTTTTCCGAATCTATTCCTTCAATAGGAATAGCTTCTGTTTCAGCACCAGTCCATGAGAGGTGATAGTTATTTTCGTTTCCTATCATATAAAGAAGAAGGCCTGGAGTATTCTTGTAAGTATTTGCCATGTTGATGGCTTCAGCCATGAGTACTTCTCTGGTAGCAGGATCAGCATAGTCCGTTTGAGGAGTCCAAGATCCCTTTATTGTAAGACCATAGGCCCCAAATGTTATGTTCAACATCGTATATATGCCGTAATTCTCGTAGATGTATTGAATCCACTTTGGATCTAAGTCATATGTTCGAATGACGTTGACACCCATATTTTTAAGCATTGACATTTCAGCGTCAAGAGCTGTCATGATTACATCATCAGTTCTGCTCCATATTCCTGGGTCAGTGATGGTAGAACCTATGGGAACATAATCCCAGTTCATTCCATTTATCATGAAGTCTTGGCCGTCAACCTTTAGCTTCATTCCCATTTCGTTGTTTTCAACAGTTACCTTATTTCCCTGACCAGACACATATAGTGCGATCATGTAGAGAATAAGGATTAGAAGGTTTTTTTTCATGGTTATTTTAGTTTAGGTCTACCATTAAAAGAATCTGTGTTGGTTCTTGTCAAAATCAGAAGAAATTATTTCCTGATTTTATTCAAACACAGAACAAGCTTTTGTGTTTATTCTGAAGCTTAAATTATTCTATACAATTGCGGATTCAATAATTCACTCCCCTACAATTAGGATACACATTTGAAAAATTTTAAAAGAAGAGACTTTTAAATGAAGAATTTTCAATTCAAAACAGGGTATTCTCAGCTTATACGGATGTTAAATAGGCCTTACTGCCGAGCAAAAAAGATTACATGTGACCTAAATAATCTTGTATAACTAGGTGGTGTGTATAGGTATTGTTGTGGTGTGTAAAGTGCGTGAAATAGGCGTTTAAATACTTAAAATGTAATCAGCAAGATTTTCATTGCTATCCAGATTAAGTTTTTTCCTTAACCTATAACGTTTTACCTCTACACTTCTTGGAGAGATATTAATGAGTTGAGATACTTCTTTAGAGGATAGGTTTAATCTTAAATACGCGCAGAGTTTTAGATCGTTAGGAGAGAGGTTAGGGTGTTTGGATTTTAGATTCTTGAAAAACTCTGAATCAGCATTGTCAAATGCCTCCTTAAACATCTCCCAGTTTTCATTGTGACTGAGACTTCTATCTATGATTTTGATAACAGGTTTGATAGATGTCTTATCATTAATAGCTGAAAGTTGTTCTTTAATTTGAGTAAGTAGCTCATTCTTTTTGATAATACTCATAGTTGAGGCTGCCAACTCACTACTCTTACTCTTGTAGTCTTTTTCTAATTGCTCATTTTTGAGATTGATGATTTCTTTTTCGTTTTGAAGCCTTGTTAATTCTAGCTCTTTTCTATTCTCTTCAATGATTTTCTCCTGCTGTTTTCTATAATAACGCTTATAGATATTATGCATGAAAATAGAAAAAGCAATTACGCCGATACCATATAGAATTAACATAAAGTTTGTTCTATACCATGGTTTAGCTATCCTAAAGCTGTAAGAAGCGGTATTCTCGGAAATACTGTCTCCAATTTTAGATCTTACATTAAAGGTGTATTTGCCTGGTGGTAAGTTTTCATAAAATACCGTCGATTGAGGTGTCCATTCACTCCAGACGTCATATATTCCTTCTAATTGAAATTGGTATGCTGGATTAAAATACTTTATGTACTGAGGTGTATGGAAGCTCATTCTAATATTATTCTGATCACTTTCAAAGTCCCCATCCTCAAATTTGCTTACCAACTTATCTGTTGCACTATGATCTGCATTAATACCCACATTTACACTGTTGATGTAAACAGAGAAATTGTCAACCATAAGTTTATCTATGTCAAGTGTTAAGTATCCGAAACTTGTACCCAACAAATATTGACTGAGTCCGTCTATCGCAATAATATTTTCGTATTCGACAACATTCCTTCTCATATTAAATGTAAGTGGAATACGGTCTATCTTAGGTAGGTCATCCAAGTTGCCGGATGAAATACGAACTAGACTGCTTTCGGTAAAAATCCAGAATTGATCCTTGTTTTCACCCATAACGAATCGACCAGAAATATATTCATCCTCTGAATATGCAGTGCTTAGAAGACTATCCTTAACAAACTCATTTTGCTGCTCATTATATTCATATATGCCTCCCTTAAATGAATAATATATTTTGTTTTTGTATTTAGAGATGCTTGAATTGGAACCTTTTAGAAGTGTGTCTATCTGAGTTTCGTCTATTCGATTAAAATCTTCTGAGACTTCTAGCTTGAAGATTCCTTTATATTCATGATTTACGAATATTGTATTTTCAAGAACTTCAAAGTATCTGGAAGAATTGTCAAAGCCGCTAATCTTATTCCTTAATTTCCAGCCGCTTTGGTTCTCAAGCACATAAAGACCATCATAGGTTCCTTGTAGTAGTAATCGATCATCAATCTTTTTGATATTCCATGTGCCTTGAATTGATGACACACGTTGAACTGAACCACCATCAATCATATATGTACCTGAATGATGTCCGCAAAAAAGTTGGTCATCAATCTTAGTTAGGCACCAAACCTGACCTTGAGTGCCTTCAATGAATTTGAATTCAGAATTTTCTGAAATTGGTTTATAAAACAGACCTTGATTTGTTCCTAGATATAGGTTCTCTTGATGAATGATAGAGGCGTAAACACTCCCTAAATCACCATTCTGATCTGTATATACACGAATTTGAGAGTCTACGTTTAAGTAACTGATGCCATTATCTAGGCCAATCCACAAATTTTTATTGGAATCTTCAAATACAGAGAGTGCGGTATTGTTCAGTAGGCCATTGTTTTGATTTGCTTCAATTTTTATTTCGAAATTTTTATTCAACACAATTACTCCATTAGATATGGTTCCTAAAGCGTAGTCTCCATTATTGAGCTGAATCGCATTGTATATACTTAAGCTGAGGCGTTGGTCTATTTCACTAGATACTTTTGTTAGCTGATCAGCTTCATATAAGTAGAAGCCATTATGTCTTGTAAGAATTAATAATGACTTTCCCAGTGAAAAAATATTTGCAACTTCATCTTCTCTGAAGACGCTTGCCTCAGTGAGTAGGGTGTCCTTTCCATTTACTATCTGATAAATCCCTTTGTCTTTACGCTGAAAGTAAATCCTATTGTCTACTTCAAACATCTTAACAATAACTTCTTTCGAATCAATTCTATTTAAAGAACTGTTGAGTGGGTTGTAGATGTAAATTCTATTCAGCGACTGAAATACAATCCAGCCATCGATGTCTAGGATATTCCAGAATTCTTCGTCTTCAATCAAATCAGATGAAAGATCTTTTGATAGCGATGTATATTTAAGTCTTCCTAATTCTGACCTCTCCCAATACCCGAACTCCATGTAGCATCCTGTGTATATCCTATCACCAATAACCTTGACAGATCGCATAAGTGTTTCGTTGGGGGAAGGATAATGAGACCAGTTGGCTCCGTTAAACTCAAGCAAGCCTTCATTATTTGCAACGTATATAAGTTGGTCGTCAGATTCCGATATTGACCAGTTTTGATTTCCTGAATTGTAATCAGATGGAGAGAAATTCTGTATGGGTGGTAATTCTTGTGAAAATCCCTTTAAACAGCATAGGAGTGCTATGAGTAGAGTTGTAGTATAGGTGATGTTTGGTTTCACGTTTTAATTTGTCTAACTATTCAAGTTAGAAAATGTTTAATTATATCCAAGTTAGTTGAGGTTATTTCTATTTAATTGGAGCATGGTGTTTATTGGCCGACTTTTATCTGATTTTTAAACTGATAAAGCTACTGGGTCTATCTACTCTTTTGTTTTT
>CAZWLS010000097.1:0-9042 GCA_964634415.1 uncultured Roseivirgaceae bacterium
GACAACCAATCCGGCGGTGGACCTTACGATTATTTTTGGGAATTTTTTGACGGACCTCTAGATACTGATCCATTAGCAGGAACATCTACAGATGTCAATCCTTCCTTTAATTTCGATTCAGGAGGACCAAAGCTTGTTCGTCTTACTGCGACAGATCCAAATGCTGATGGAGTATGTGATGTGGTTTATGAAGATTTTGTTAATCTATCTCCAGATGCTGTAGCGGACTTTGAGTTTTACGATGCAGGATTTACGGCACCTACGAATCCAGATTTTTGTCAAACCGGAGGAGACACTTTTACAGTTGGATTTAGAGACAATACCATTGACCAACCGAACACAGAATTTAGGTACGAATTTTACAATGAGGCTAATGTACTTATCAGCACTCAGCCTACAGATGGTTCATATCTCCCAGATCCGGTTCCTGATTTTACAAGAACATTCACAGCCGAAGAGTATACCATCGTAAGACTGGTTGCAAGAAACACATCCACCCTATGTGGCAGCGAAGATCAAGATACAGTATTCGTTTACGGAAGGCCACAACCGGACTTTTTAGCCAATGAGGTGTGTGCCGGCACCAGGACTTCATTCTCAGCAATTGCTGATCCTATCACAAGTCTTACCAATCAAGTAAATGATGATGAAGTAAACCTCTATGAATGGGATTTTAGCTATGATGGTATTTTTAATGTAGAGTTAATAAGAACAGACAACAGCAATTTTGATTGGTTTTTAGATGGCACTGATATAGCTACTGGCGCAGAGCCTGCGACGTCCATTAATGGAACATATACCGTTGCTCTTAGGATGACAACAGAAAAAGGAGGTTGCGCTGATCTGATTACTCAAACCATCACTATCAATGAAAATCCAGACTCACAGCTGTCGCATGATGCAATAGCTGATATCTGCCCTGGGGATGTCATCACTTTTACCAATGACTCTAATAATCCCACACTGCCTGGCACTACTTATAGTTTAGAAGTAACTCACCCACCATCAGGATTTACCTCCTCTACTCCTATAACTGCCATCAATACTCCATTGACCTTCACAAATCCCGATGACACTACACGTACCTATCAAGCTCAAATCAGGGCTGAAACCACAGATGGCTGCTTCACTTTTAGCCCAGTAGAAAGCTTTCGGATTTCTCCTGACGAAGAAGCTGAATTCGATGACCCTGCATATGATTTTTTCAACACAAACTGCTCTCCTTGGAACAGCACGATGATCGTAGAACCGGAAACGCAAACCTTAGATGCTGATCTCTATCGTTGGACACTTATTGATGCCAACGGCGTCCTTAACGGCTACCCGATAGTTAAAAACAATGGCGATGCAAATTTTCATGAGCTCGACTATGAAATTGTGAATACCTCCACAACCATTATGAATTATGCGATGGTTTTAGAGGCCGAGAAAGCCGGCGTTTGCATTACTAACGACACGTTTAACATCCAAATTAGTCCTCAGCCAATAGCTTCATTTACTGCTGAGCGCTCAGAAGATTGCGACCAAGTCAACTATACTTTGGAAGCTACGCAAAAGGGCTTGTCAAATTACGGGTGGACATTTAATCCAATGCCGGATGCAACATTTGGTGGAGATGACGAAATTCAGATCTCCTATAACAGAGAAGCAAGTACAGGTAATGACATAAATGCTCAAATCACTTTAATAACTACCAATTTAGCTTCTTGTGAAAGTGATCCGGAAACCATTAATGAACTAATAGAAAAGCAGCGCCCTGCTAGTACTGTTGATTTCACTTTATCGACAACAACACTTCAACTGCCAGAAAACACGGTGACTATTACCAATAATAGTACAACTGGGTTGACCTACGAATGGGATTTTGGGGATGGCAGTACATTCAATGGATTCGATCCAGGCAGTCATGAGTATAATCAATTTGGAACCTATGAGATTACACTTTCGGTCATAGACGATTTTTGCGTAATCGAATCGACACAAACCGTCACTGTACTACCAACTGCACCCATCCTGGATTTTGAGGCAGACGTGCTAGAAGGATGCGCTCCTCTCACGGTTCAATTTACCAATCTATCCCAATTTGCTGCTCCTGGAGAATATTTATGGGAATTTGGTGATGGTAGTATATCACGATCTGACAATCCCACCCATACATTTTTTGCAGGTGGAGATTTCACTGTGCGTCTAAGGGGTCAAAACGAAGTGGGCACAAACTCGGAAATAGAAAAGGAAGCGTACATATCCGTGTATGCAAGACCCTTTGCTGACTTCTTAGTTTCCACGCGTGTAGTTTATATACCTGATCAAGAAGCAGTATTTAAGAATTTAAGTGAAAATGCCACGTCCTATTTGTGGGACTTTGGAGATGGAACCACATCCACGGAATCTGACCCTAGGCATGCATATACCAATGAAGGGTTTTATGACATCACACTCATTGCGACAAATGATTTTGGGTGTATTGACACACTATTCAGGTCTGCGGAGGTAGAAGCCATATCTGGAGGCCAAGTAAATACGCCAAATGCATTTACCCCCAGTTTAAATGGACCTTCAGGAGGAAGTATTGGAAGCGGCGGAGATGACCCTTCCAGAATCAATGATATTTTCCTCCCCAGACTGGAAGGCGTAGAGCGCTTCAAAATGTTCATCTATAACAAATGGGGAGAATTGATTTTTCAAAGTAACTCGCAGGATAAAGGATGGGATGGATACTACCGAGGGCAATTGGCACCTTCCGGAGCTTATGTTTATAAGCTTGAGCTGAGATTCTCTGATGGAAGAGACTTTGTGAAAGTTGGAGACGTAACCCTGATTCGTTGATGCAAAAACTAGCCTTATATATCACCATACTAGCCTTATCATTTGCATCATTTTCTCAGGACGCACAGTATTCTCAGTTTTATGCCAACCCTATTTATTTGAATCCTGCATTTGCAGGGACAGCTCAAGATACACGGGCAGTGTTCATTCATCGGATTCAATGGCCTAATCTTCCTCAAGCTTTTTCGAATTCAACCGCTTCTATAGACTACAATGCCCATGACATTAACAGCGGATTCGGATTGATTGTACATTCGGATGCAGAGGGAACCGCTGGCTTGCGAAGTACAACCGGATCATTCATCTACACATATGAAGCTAATCTGAATAATAAAATCATCCTAAGACCAGCATTGAAATTTGGATACACATTTAGAGATATTGACAGAAGTAAATTGGTACTAGGTGATCAAGTAGACTTTGGAGTAGATGGCACCCCCTCTCAAGACCCTCAAATCAACTCCATTCGTTTAAAAAATCACTGGGACATTGGAGCAGGACTACTGATTTACACCAAAAAGAATTGGATAGGTATAGGCATTGATCATTTAACTCAACCGAACCGATCGCTGCTTGAAGGAGAGGACAATTTACCAATTAGGTATTCGATACATATAGGTAGCAGATACCCTTTACAGAAGTTAGTAAACATTGGCACTTTGGTACCTTCAATAGCTCCTAGTATTTTGTACAGGAGACAGGGATCCTTCCAACAAATTGATGCAGGCGCCACCGTGCATCTTCAACCAGTACTCATTGGACTATATTATCGAGGAATGCCTTTCATAAAAAATGAATTTGGACTGCTTAACCAAGATGCAATCATATTAGTTGCTGGAGTTGAATATGCAAACTTTGAATTCGGCTATAGTTTCGATTTAAATCTCTCTAAGTTAAATCCAGTTGCGGGAGGCGGGGCTCATGAATTCTCTCTTATCTACAATTTCAAAATGCCTAGAGATCCGTACAAAACCCCAAGCAGTAAAAAGAAACTACATTGTCCTGCTTTTCTTCAAAGAATCAACAACTAGAAGAAAGCAGTTACTTGAACGTTCCCCGTATGTATCGCTCCCACATCTTCCGATTTTCTTCCATTATATAATAACGATATCTGCATACCTTTAGAAAGCTTTTGCTGCCAATTCACTTGCCATGTTTGATTACTGCCAGGCTGCAAAGCGTCTAAAAGCAAATAACCCAAATAAGATGTTGGGTCTCCACTAAAGTCGATTTGTAATACAGAAAAAGAGCCTCTTACCGATCCTATACCCGTCTGATTCCACGTAATCTCTGCCATATATATCTTAGAAGTGGCAGTCTCTGAACTTGATTCTACAAATTGATTTCGCTTAGTCCGCCGTTCAAAGCTACCGACTGCTCTAAAGACATTAGAAGGTTGCCAAATTAGTTGTGGTCGATAGGAATTCGAGATTATTTCAAAATTTCTTGAATCCAAGAAATCAGACTCGTTTAAAAGACTGCCGATTGAAGTTGTCACTCTTAACGTGTAATCTGAGCTAAGATCTACTTTGGCATTCGATATCCACTCTTTCTTTTCCCTTGTCTCAAAACCTTGAGTAAGTAATTGCTTATTGTCAGAAGTTTGGTAGGTAAAATCACCTGCGAAACCATTTCCATTTCGATTATAAAAGAGTGTATACCTCTTGGCATTTTGAGTACTAATCAACTCTTCGTCATCTAAGGATATGGTGAAGGGGTTTAATCGATCCATATACTCTTCAGAGGTTGTCTTAAAATTCACATTGAAATTAATATTCGCTGAAAGTTTAGATGCAAACCCTTGGAGTCCTTTCGAATTCCTCCATCTACTTGGTAACCTGGCATCAATAGTGTGTAAATAAAATGTTTGAAATGCTGTAGTATAGTCATCTGTTGGCGTAAAAATCTTTACAAAATTTCGCTCATCAGGGTTTATTGCTTCAAAGAACTCATTTAAGTCTTGTACGCCATCACCGTTGGTGTCACGCCAAGTATGTGTCCCCTCTCCCGTTGTTACTGGTAAATAGATAAATTCTCTCCTCAGCTCACGACTATTGCCAGTGGAGAAAGAAAAATTGGAGCGAACATTCCGATCAAACATGGACTGTATCCAATTGATACGTCCATTGATAACTTCATCTTGCCCTAAATTTAAATTTAGCTTATCATCAACTTTACGGTAGTTGAAATCGGCAACCACATTGGAACTTTTAGTATTTATGGCATATGAGGCATTCAAGTTCTTAGAGAATAGATAATCTTGAAGATCTCCATTTACAGGTAAACGATCCTGACGAAGTTGATAACCAATACGATAGGTTGATTTTGAAGAATCGGTACTTGCTAAATAGAACTCACTGGCTCTGTAATTCATCAATGTACTCACTACACTATCTCCTTGTGAAACGCTATTCTCGTCCATTTCGAAAATATAACCCGGTGCGATACGCCATTTCCTATAGCTTACATCAGACCGAGACCTTACCCAACTGGTAGTATTTTCAAGCTGATCATTAGATAAAAAGAAATGTGTTGATGATAGTTTAAAGTTGGAGACTTCTTGGTTAAAATCGATCTGTTGCTGCCATCCATCAATAAATGATGATCGTTTCCTACGGTTAATAGATGCCTCAAGTCTGTTTGCTTCATTTTTTCTAAGTCCGACCTTAAAGAAAAGAATCAAATCATCGGATGATTCATTCAAATCTGGCGAATAATTCCAATCTCTATCAAATAAAATCGGTCGGTATCGATCAATAAATGTAAAATCCGCTTCATCATATTCAGCCGACACAGAACCAACCCATGAATACCCATCAATAAATGAAGGTCTCCCATTAGTTGATATTGAGGTGAAGTAACCTCTACTTACATTGTCATCGTCTTGAAGATTAGAATACAAGTTTCTATCTGTATTTGAAAACGCTACCTCAGCGTTTAGTGATTCGTAAGACGAAATCTGAACTTCTCCGCCTAGTGAAACCATCTGTCTATTATTCGGAAGAGGGATAAATGCACCTGGTTGATAATTTCCTTGCGATTGGCCCCCTTGTGGAGATATCCATTCATACACTCTGCCGTTCGCTGTTGTCTGACTTAACACATAGTCTCCATTCCCGAAACCTACCTCTGAGAAAGAAGGACTAAATAGCGTCTGAGTATCATCAGAAGAAAATTCGAAAATAGTTTGGTTCATACCACCAGCATCTACGGTGTCTTTTTGGATATACAAAACCCTATTTTCTGAAAACTGGATCGAATCAAAACCTGTAATAAATGCTTGATCGGTATTATCTCCCAAAGCTCTCAATACATTAAGATCATCTTGATTTAGATTGAAACCGAAGCTCGTATTTGGATTATCTCTTTCACGATAAAAATTAGCAAACATTTTCACCTTTTCGTTTGATAGCGATTGGTGTGCAGAGAGATTGGATCTACTATAAAACTGTTCAGCGTACTCAAAATCAACACGGATAATTGTGAACTGTGTAATCACAATATGATTATTGAATGTAATCTCACCAAGATTATAGTCTATAACATAATCACGATCAAACCCACGTTCCATCAACTTTCCGTCTATAAAAACCTTTTCAGAATTCGCTAGTACAATGATAAATCGTTCTCCATTTGGCCCTCTTAATTTGTATGGACCTGAAAGTCCATCTATTGCTTGTATGGTCGCAGAATTAAACTTCCCTTTTGACAATGCCCCCGAAACGCTAGTTTCATGCCTCCATTTTCCAGTCTGACCTCTATAGCTGGCTTGAAGTCCCTGCACATTTTTAAAATACCTTAAAAAATAACCTTTATTGGTAGGCTGCTGCAATACAATGTCGCCGGCTGTTAAGTCAAACTTATCGTTGTATAACTTGATGAACACATTGTCAAAATCTCTGATCTGTTGGGTATTCCCCTCTGGCTGATACGGGATATTTTGATCTGTTATCACAGCAGATATATTGAGGTTTTCGTCCAACTTCCCTTCCATCTGCAGATTTAGGGTAGAGTTTACAAATAAACTTTGTCTATTCCCGAATGATACACCTCTGGATATTGCTCCATACTTTTGCACACCACCAAACTCAAACAACTCCTCTTTTTCAATTGTAGGATTACGTTCTTTTACATCAATTTGACGAGAGTCATCATAGTTAGATAGATTCCTATTTTGATAAGTTTTGGTAACAAGCTCTGATAAAATTCTATAGCATACTTCAACTTCATCGTTAGTAGAAGTTATGAAGATGCTTTGTGTAGAATCATTCCAGCTGTAAGGAGCATCTACACTGATCGATCCGGGTTCTATCAAAACAGAATCAAGAAGTATCTCCTTATTTGTAGGAATAGTTTTGCATTTCAAATTTTGGGCAAAACCCTTTGAAACACTCAGGGACAATAAACTACTTACTAACCAAAGGCATAGTAATGAAAAACGTGGTGCCTTCACCTTGCTCAGATTCAAACCATATGTTACCACCTGCGTTTTCAATACCTTTCTTAGCCAATGCCAGGCCTATTCCACTCCCTGTTGATTTTGTACTAAAATAGTTCAGGAATATCTTATCTTTTAACTCCTCTTGAACTCCTCTTCCATTGTCTTTGACTGTTAAAACTCCTTTTCCTGATTTTATTTTTAATGTAACATGTATTTCTGCTTGCTTACCCTCTACAGATTGAATGGCATTTAAAACGACATTATTGTGTATCCTTCTAAAAATATCAGTATCAGCTTCAATAAATACATCATCCTCGATATCAGAAGAAATTGAAACCTCTTCAGCGCTGTATAACTCTATAACATGTTTGACAAGTCTTCCCCAATCAAAAACTTTGTTGTCTGGGGCTGGCATCTCAGCAAATGCAGAGAACGACTCTGCTATCTGACTTAATGTATCAACTTGGGTGAGTAGTGATTTTAAGGTCTCATGTTCCTTAGATTCTGTCTCATGCTTTCTCAACATCTGCTGAATCTTAAGCTGCATTGGCGTGAGTGGATTCTTAATTTCATGTGCCACCTGTTTTGCAATTTCTTTCCACGCAGTCTCCTTTTGACTTTTTGCCAGAGCTTGCTTGCTATCCTCAAGCTTTACTAACATTTGATTGTAATCCTTTACCAATGACCCAATCTCATCTGTAGATTCATAGTCTATTGGCTTATTCACATCCTGCAGTGTAACCTGTCGAATCTTATCAGCAACCATTCTTAAAGGCTTTAGAAGATTATTAAGTACAACGTTGCCGAAAGCAATTGCAATGATGAAAATGAAACCAAATATGGTTATCAGGTTACCAAAAACTTCTATCTGCTGCCTTCTTAAGTGATTCTTTGAGTCAAAGAATGGCATTGCCACAAACCCAGCAACATGATGCTCTGCAGTATTGATAACAGCATAACAAACCTTATAATCCAGTCCCCCAACAGATTCATCTGCGATCATACTTTGATTCTCCTTGGAAACAAGTTCTTCAAAAACGATAGGATTAATCAAATTGCCTTGAAGGTTTAGGTTGAATATTTCTGGCTGACTGGTAGCCACTAAATATCCAGATTCATTGTAAAAACTTAAATCCGATTGAATATAGCTACTTATCTCTGTTAAATGATATGCCGCTCTTTCATTATTTACTTCCTCGATATCAGTAGAAAGAATTTCAGAAATGTATAGTGCTTGTTTGATATAGCTCCGATTAATTTCCTCTCGGTAGGATGTATTCAACGTATTTAGTAGTGCGAATCCGGCGAGTAGAAAAGGAACTACAAATGCCATTCCAAGAAACAATTGAATTTTACTCGTGAAATTTAGTTTGAACCCACGCTCCATTATCGAATTAAGAATACTAAAGAGAGCGAAAGAGAATAAAAGCAGCAGGAAGAGAAAAGAAAAATTTGTGATTCTATCTCTTGCGTCGTATTTATCAGATATTATCAGTATGGTTCTACCATCATCGGTCTTCACACCGTAATAATGCCGTTCATTCTTCGCGATACCATCAATATAAAGTCGTGTTCTTTCGAAATCTTCGTGCACTGGCCACTCTCCTTGTCCAAACTTGCTTCTATGGAATAAAATATCATCACCTGCAAAAACTGCATAATCAAAATCATTAGTTACTGAAAAGTACTTATTGTCAGTTAGCAGCGCCGGGTAAACACTAGTAGGCACTCTTTTTTTAATCTGAAAAATAATTAGTCCAACAAGGTCCCCAAAA
>CAZWLS010000097.1:9064-12620 GCA_964634415.1 uncultured Roseivirgaceae bacterium
ATTTTACATGTGTATTTAAAAGCCGTGCCCTCATCAATAAAATATATATTCTCATAGTCGGATTCATTGTCGGAAGTCAATAGACTATACTCCCTAACAAACCGTGAATCGAATCTTAGCTCTTGAAAATCTTGAAAGAGAATCTCAAGGTCATACTTATTGAAGTATGGTGATACAAACTCACTCCGAATTTTTTCTTCAAGATCATCTCTACTTCGCTCGCTGGCAATTATTTCTAAATTTGTGTCGACAGAAAGCTTCTTAATGGTTTGGTCTAAGTAATACTCACCTAAAACATCTCTCTTGAGAAGTAAGTAGTTCGCAAATTTCTTTTTTGCATCCAATACGGCACCTTCTTCATACTTGTATATACAAAATGCCATAACAGCAGAAATTCCTACGCTAACAATTAAAATAAATAGCAGATTGGAATAAGAGAATTCTTTGAAAGACTTTGCCCATTGATACCGGATAGAAATCAATAAAACAGAAACATGGACAAAGCTAAATGTGATTGATAATACATCAAGAACACCCATAATAAGGGCTGATATTAATGCTCCTAAGAAAGCATAGGTTGTAAAGTGGCTCTTTCTTATTAATTGTAAAGTCAGATAGGTAAAATAAAAATAGCCTGTGCTAGCAAGTAGTATACATAGATAAGCTACTGAGCGAAGAAGATCGAATTGAATAGACTGACCAACATCTAATGAAAGCTGGGAGTTGCTAATTATGCTCCAGGCAACATGCAATACTACTCCAGAAAGTATCGTATTAATTCCACTAACAATTCCTACCCCCCTATTAGACTTTTTAAGATTTGGTAAAAACTTAGCGCTTGATACGATTATTAAAAGTAAGATTACACAGTTAATCAGAAGGTCTCCCAAAGTTGGATTTACAACTGACGAGGTATATTTAAGCGGATTGAATAATTCATATCGGAAGAAGAGTTGAAAAACATCAAATTCCAAGGTCAGATACCTGAAGAGGAAGAGAAGAAAAAATGCTTTCCAAAATGCTTTAATGTTGTATTGTGAATACTTCCAATATTCTCCAAAAAACACAATGAGAACCACCAAGGCAACCAAAGCATCAATCATTCTATTTGGCATGCTCGATACTTCAAAAGCAAGAATATTCATATACCTGTAACTACCGTTGTTGGCAGACAAACTGCTAACAGACTTATCTAAAAGTCTACTTATTCTATCACCAAGGTATTGGTTAGATATAGAATACCTTTCTTGTAATTGATGACATGATAGGTAAGTACAATCTTGATCTGAGATTTGTTGAATTAAAAAGATTCCCAGGTCATTTTCAACTACCTGAATAGAGTCATTGGAGATAACGGAAACGAAGGGACGATTGTCACTCCAATCTTCAAGTCTTCCTTTGCAAAGTGTTCGTTTTCTAAATTGATTATTAGCATTTTCTCCGGCCTTCCAAGCCAATAGATCTTGATTTTGCCTTATGACTATTTCATCTAAACTAGCAACTACCCTGCTTCTATTTAATTCATTCCAATCAATCAAAAAATGATTAATTAAAAATGCCAGTAGACAGGCGATAAGTAAACCGATTGAAAGCTTTTGATTCACAGGCTTGAATATACAATAATCACGCCTTAATAAACTATTACGTCTTCCAAATCAGATATAAGAAGACTACTCTAGCGTAACGAAAATTGAATGGAAATAATAACAGTGCCACTACCAATATACTAATCAGGTAAGTCATAATTGGTGGGTCATTGAAGAGGTAGTAAAGGGTAATATAGGTTGCAATAAAGATTGCCGTAGAGAAACCATAGCTAACATACATTGCTCCATAAAAATTACCGGGCTCTTTTTCATACCTTAAACTACAATTTGGACATGTTTTATGCATGGAAGACATCTTCTTGATGTTCAACACTTTATGCGTAAATATCTCTCCCTCTCTGCAGCGGGGACATTTAGCCTTTAAGACGCTCGATAAGACTGACACTCTTGGTTGTTTTACTGTATTTGAACCATAGGAAAATAAGAATGAAAACTACGATGTAAGGTGTGAAAAACAGAAACATAATTCCATTATTCAATCCTTCAGCCATGGAAGTTTCCCCTGCACTAACGTTGTTCTTTATTTGGGTTCTGCACATAGCACATTGAGCCCAATTAATAAGTGGTGTCAGTCCTAAAAAAAGAAGTAACAATGCCCTTTTCATAGATTAAAAATAGTATGGCTTAATTAAGAAGTAAACAATAACACCAGTAATGGAAACATACATCCATACAGGAAAAGTATATTTTACCATCCTCCTATGCTTTGGAATTTGTCCTGTCAAAGCATAATAAAAAGCGAACAAAACAAATGGAACTACCAAAATTGAAAGAAGGATATGACTTGCTAGAATAACTAAATAAACTATCCGATTAGTTCCCGCAGCAGCCATTTCTAAATCATCTACTACTCCATCATGGTTTATATCTCCAAACTTAACCGAGGGAACGTTTGAATGATATAAAATATAAGAGATCAAAAAACCAACTCCGAGATAAAGCGACGCAAACATAAATGCTCGATGTACTTCAATATTTCCTTTTTTAATAGCAATAAACGCTGCCAATAAAGTCAGTACAGTAAGTGAATTGATGATTGCGTGAACAGCTGGGAGAAGTTTAACCCAACCACCGGCTCCAAATCTTGGAGGGAACAATATCAGAATTGCCACAACAACCGGAATCAATATTGAAACCAGATATATGATTCTTAAATACGTTTTATTATCGGACAGTTCCTTTTCCATATGACTGCTGTAGAGAAAGAATATCTAATTCTGTTAAAAGCTGATCTACGCCTTCTCTTGATAACTTATAAGCACCCCACAGGCCTTTCCCATTGATCAATACTAGATCAACTTCTGATTGATCAATACAATCGAAAAAAGCTTGATCCTCATAAACAAGATTTGCCTTACGTTTATTAGCTGCGTAGATAACACGATTCATATAATTGGTTTCAACAACCGATAAGGAATCATTTACAGATACAACAGTTATTTCATTGTATTGTTGGCATTCAGCGGGCAACTCATTTAAGAGACTTAATGAGAATCTATTATCACCAAATAGTTGAAGAATAAGATACCAACCTACAGGTATCAGGAATACAACAAATATGATTAAACGTTTGAGCCCTTTGCCTTTCAAGACATATTATCAGTAAAGCGCCTCGAGAATTGCACCACCTTGATAAATCATTATGAAGATGAAGAATACCACGAAAAGCATTGGAAGCACAATAGACATCTTTAAAGATTTCTTTTCATGTCCAAGGTGCATAAACTCTGCTACGATATAGTAAGCTTTAACTATCGTTAAAGCAATAAATACGATAATTCTTACCCATTTATGCTCATGAGGCACAGTGAATGCAATGCCGAATTCTACCGCTGTAATGATGGCTAAATACCACATTACTTTAAGAAAATTCTTAACCTTAGCCTTGTTTACCGGCTGTACTTCGATTTGTGGAGTTTGCTGTTCCATTTATTTATAAATGATAAGAT
>CAZWLS010000098.1:0-12620 GCA_964634415.1 uncultured Roseivirgaceae bacterium
TAACCATTAAAAAAGCACTAAAACGGTAGAATGTGATTATTGCAAAAGCACTCAGACAAATCCACCACATAGCACCCACATAGATTTGACCCAGTAGGATATGGTTTTTACTTCCTTTGCGATTGACCATCTGTATTATGCCCAGTAGGAGAACTGTGCCGCCACAAATAATGTGTGAAATGATAAGAAACTGTTCCATTTTAATATGTTTATTACAATTCAAATGGAGAAATGACGATTCAGCAACATTATGTGACTGAACTGTTGAATTTTACTGATAGGATGTAATTTCATTACTAAGTTAGAGACACAAATCATAGATAATAATGTATCAATTTCTTACCCGTGTTTCTAACAGATACTTCAAGAACCAAAAGCATAAGCTTTTTAAGGTGTTCTTTAATCTATCTCCAATGTATCGAAGATCGACGGGAAAGATTACCTCAGTTACTAAGGACTTAAGCAGAATTGAAATAAGAATACCACTTTCCTATAAGAACAAAAATTACGTCGGGACCATTTTTGGAGGCAGTTTGTTTTCAGCAACAGATCCGATCTACATGGTTCAGCTAATTCAATTACTAGGACGAGATTATGTGGTTTGGGATAAGTCTTCAGTTGTAAAATTCAAGAGACCGGCGGATTCTGATGCATATGCAAAATTTGAGTTTACAGAGGAAGATATCGAAAAGCTTAAAAATGAAGTCAGAGATAATGGAGAGGTTGACTTAGTGAAAATGGTCTATCTGAAAAGTAAAGAGGATCTTGTTTTTTGTGAGATTGAAAAAACAATGTACGTCGCAGATAAAGGCTATTACAAGCAGAAAAAAAGCAAAAGAAGAAAAAAATAATCCAAATTCTATTTTGATCTAAGGATTCTGATTTTATCTGTTCAAATAAGATTCTTGTCGATTTAATTAGCTATTGACATTATCAATTGATAATATTATATACCTAATTATCAACCACAATGACTTTAGATAGCTGAGTTTCTCTATAAATCAGCTGATACAGGCCTAGGTCAAGTTGCAATTTGATTGAGGAATATTGAAGTCATTATTTATATGGAGAGGAAGAAATTATGAAAAAAGTAATCCTTGCAAGACCAAGTTCTTTAATTGTGTCTGATATGAAGAAGCTTATATCTTCTTCAGGTTTTGAAGCAAACCCAATAGAGGATCTGAGTCAACTAACTAAAATCAATCAGAATGAGGTGGCCGGGATTGTCATATCAACAGCTCTGTCTTCTACGGTAAAGGAAAAGTATTGGGAAGTGATCAAGAGGTCAATTGCCCTTTTTCCTGATAAACCAATATTTTTAGCCTCTTATGCTACCGTGAGAAGTACCAAAATTACAGCTGGATCGCATCTTAAAGATCTTGGCAATGGATATGAGTTGCTTTCTATCGAAGAGGCACGAGCAGTTACATTCGACCCAAATAGTCACTTACTTATTTTAACTCAGAAAGAAATTTCTGACCCTGTAGCTTTCCCTTCTATTTGCGAATTAATGAAGCGGGTGATGAAGGCTGCAATTGTAATCTAATTCCCAACTTTTTCATTTAAGATATTGCTGAAAATAGGTTGATTTCGTAATCAAAAGGTATACATCTTAGTAAAGCAAGCATACGTAGCTATTTCAATAAATTGGTTTAGTCATTTTTAATGCTCCCATTGGTACTAAAGCATTAATTACTATGACTCAATTTCGTTTTAATAAACTTGCCTACTTAATTGTTCTTAATTCAATATTTGCATCGACATCAAGTGCACAGGAACCATTCATAACTACCTGGGAAAGTAGTTTCTCAGCTGACCAGATCAGAATTCCAACGAATGAAACATACGTCTATAATTACAATGTTTCATGGAAAAAATTAGGCGAAGAAGTTGATGAAGGTTCTGCTTCAAACCTGACGGATGACTTTGTAATTGTCTTCAACGAGGAGGGTATTTATGAAGTAGCTATTACAGGGGAATTCCCACATCTATTTTTTTCAAAACCGGAGGCCCTATCGTCCAGAGATAAACTTTTGACCGTAAGTCAGTGGGGAGATATTGTCTGGAGAGATATGTCTAATGCATTTTATGAATGTACAAACATGAATGTTACGGCCAATGATGGACCCAATCTTGACGGGGTTACCAATATGACACGAATGTTTCATAAAGCATCTAGCTTTAATAGTCATATAGGTCATTGGAATACAAGCAATATTGAATCGATGACCTATCTATTTGAAAAGGCCTCCTCGTTTAACGGGGACATAGGAAACTGGGATGTTTCTAATGTCGCTTCTATGTTCGGTATGTTTAAAGAAGCTCGTTCCTTTAATCAGGATATTGGTGATTGGCGTGTTTCTGAAGTTGTTACGATGAGGACAATGTTTCAAGAAGCTTTTCGCTTTAATCAAGACATTTCTCAGTGGCAAGTCTCTTCTGTTAGAGATATGTCTGATATGTTTAATAGGGCTTTTGATTTTGATCACGATTTAGGATCATGGGAAATTCAGAATGTGACAGATCTTTCCGATATGTTTGAATTTTGTGGCCTATCAAATGTAAACTATGATAAAATTTTACAAGGGTGGGCAGATTACGACTTTATACCTTCAAACTTAAATCTTGGAGCGCGTGGAATTAGCTATTGTCAAGCCGATGCTGCACGAGAAGTATTGCTCACAGAGAAAAATTGGACTATTCAGGATAATGGCGTAGACTGTACCCAATCGATTACATTTATCAGCTTCCCCGTTAAACATGAAGGAGATCCAGACTTTGAAGCTACTGCTACGTCTTCATTTGATTTACCCGTAACCCTTACGAGTTCCAATGAAGAAGTTGCAACTATAGAAGAAAATACGGTACATATAGTTGGTTCTGGGTCTACGAAAATTATAGCCAATCAACCGGGAGATGGGACCATTACCGCCGTTGAAGATGCTTATGTCTACCTCCATGTATTGCCTTCTGGTACAGAGCAAAGACCATTCGTGACTACCTGGCATAGTGATGGTCCGGGATTTAAAATTAGAATACCAGATCCAGACAAGGATATTTATGATGGTAACTACTATTACAATGTTGTTTGGAAAAAACAAGATGAGTTAATTATAGAGGGATCAATTCGGGACTTATCTACTGGCACAGATATCGTTTTTGAGGATGAAGGGATTTATGAGGTTTATATCACTGGAGCCTTCCCTAACTTTACTACTGTTTCTTCTGGCTCTGAATTACATCTCCTAACCGTAGAACAATGGGGAGATATTTTTTGGGAGTCCATGGCTTACAGCTTTTTGGATTGCGAGAACGTGGTGCTTCAAGCCGTTGATCAACCAGATCTTAGATTCGTTGAGGATATGCAATTTATGTTTTTCAATGCCTCTAGTTTTAATACACCTATTGGTGATTGGAATACTAGTTCGGTCACTAACATGAGTGGTATGTTTGGAGAAACATCATTCAATCAAGACCTATCATCCTGGGAAACAGGAAACGTAACTGATATGTCATTTATGTTTTTTGATGCAAAGAGTTTCAATCAGGACGTTTCATCTTGGGATATTCGCAATGTTACCAATGCAAGAGAGATGTTTTCTGGTGCAAGTTCGTTCAATCAATCGTTAAGCAAGTTTGATATAAGTAAGCTAACTGATGTTAGAGGTATGATTGTTGGAACAGCGATGTCTTCCGGAAATTATGACGAAACGCTTTTAGGCTGGAGTACACTTGATGCTCAAGAGACACAAATTCCTGAAAATCTAGAACTGATACCTGGAGAATTAAAATATTGTGCGGGTGAAGCTGCTCGAAATGAACTTATCAACACATACGGATGGACTATTACTGGTGATATTAGAGATTGCTCTCAGAGCATTGTCTTTGCTGAGCTCGAGGATAGAACCTATGGAGATCCAGCATTTAATCTCACAGCAACAGCTAGCTCCAATCTACCTATTACGTATGCTGTACCCGCCGAAAATTCAATAGCTACAGTAACCGAAGAAGGTCAATTAAATATTATTGGTGTCGGCTCCACACAAATAACTGCATCACAGCCAGGAGATGTAATAAGTTATGAAGCAGCTGAAGATGTTATCGTAGATTTGATAGTAACGCCACATGACTTGAGTATAACTGCAGTAGACACCATACGAAGTTATGGGTCTGAAAATCCCTCATTCAATATTATTTATGATGGCTTTGTTTATGAAGACGATGAGAATGATCTCATCACTCCTCCAATTATTATGACTGACGCAGCACAAGAAAGTAAAGTCGGTGACTATCCAATTACGGTATCGGGAGCAAGTTCTCCAAACTATATAATTACCCATGAGGATGGGACGCTTACAATAGAAAAAGCGACTCTGACAGCAACAACGGATAATCAAGTTATACAGGAAGGAGAGGCTATTCCACCATTAAATGTGAACTATGCAGGCTTTGTCAACAATGAAGATGAAAGTGCGCTTACAAAGGCTCCGGTTGCAACGACGGAAGCCACCGCTATTTCTTCCCCTGACGACTATCCTATTACGGTTTCAGGAGGAGAGGCCGATAATTACACATTCAAATACGAGAATGGCACTTTAACTATTGAAAAAGTACTTGGATTGCATGAATATGATATCCATGTTTATCCCAACCCTGCGAATGATTTTATCTATGTGGAATCTGAAAAAGTAATTCGGATTGAGATTTATGATACAAAATCCGCTTTACAACTTAGATCCATGAATAAGAATAGAATTGATTTATCAAACCTTATTTCAGGAATATATTTCATGCATTTAAAAGATGATGACGATCAGTTGATTGAAACATATCGACTGGTTCTGATTGAATGAATTTAAAACTCTCTAGTGCAACCTAAGTATGGGAAACCACGCTGAGTTTTGCAGAAGCGACTCTAATGGGGTCGCTTCATTGTTTTGAAGAAAATCTACTTAATCGGCATTCTTTTGAACTCCTTTGTTCTATCAAACAAGTATCTATATGTGTGATGTGTTTTTACAACATCGCCGCCGACTTGATCAACAACCTTGAGCATTCGCGTGTTGAAATCTCCGATCCAATTCATCTCTAATTGCGGGTAGCGCTTATACTTTTCCTGGACCATAACACGAGTAGCGTGAATCAACGCACCATCCACACCTTTACCCTGATGTTCGGGAGAAATCCCAAAGACTAAACCCATCATTTTCTTATTTGTCTTTCTTATTTTATGGTATAAGAACTTAAGTTTACCTATCAGGTTTAGTTTCCCATTTACATGTTTAAATACCTGATTTAGCTCAGGAATATTAATATAGAAACCGACAGGCTGATCTTTGTGATAGCCAAACCACATAATCTTTTCATCCATTATGGGTTTCATCTTTTTAATTATTGCATTGGCCTGAAGAGACGACATTTTAGCGACTCCTGGATGCCTTGCCCAAGCATCATTATATACTGTTCTAAAATCTTCTGCGTATTTCTTGAGTTTGCTTTTTTCAATATGTCTAAAGCTGTAATCAGGGTCTCTGTTCGCAAGGTCAGCCTTTTCTTTGAGTCTTGGAGCAAGGGGAGCAAACACATCTCTTCCATAAGTGAACTGTTTGAAATAGACTTGAAAACCATATGCTTCAAATAGATCCTGGTAGTAAGAGAAGTTATAGTTGCATTGATAATTGGGTTCTCGATCAAATCCGTCCACTAATAAACCCCACCAATTATCTCGGTCTCCAAAATTAATAGGGCCATCCATAGCTTCCATACCTCTATCTTGAAGCCATTTTTTGCCTGTTTCGAATAATTTGTTCGCCGCATTTTGATCGTTGATACAATCAAAAAACCCTACACCACCTGTCGGTTGATCGTTATCCTTGTTTACTGTCTTTTGATTGATGAAGGCAGCAATTCTGCCAATGGTTATACCATTTTGGTCAAGTAGAATCCATCTAGAGCACTCACCATTTCGGAAAAACTTATTGACTTCAGGATCAAAAACGTTGTTAATGTCTTTGTCTAGCGGCCGTATCCAATTCGTCTCATTCTTGTATAATCGTATTGGAAGCTGCAAAAACTCATGCGCCTTTTTCTTATCAGTAACCTCAACTATTTGCATACCATCAAAACTTTATCGCAAATAAAAAGACTATCTAACAAGTCAGAACCAGATTGCTAGATTAAATTAATCTTTTATGAATCTTACAGTTTTTGAATTTTGACTATTGCTAAGTTTTAATAGATATACACCCTCGCTAAGGTTCTCAATATTTATTGAAATATCAGAATCAGCCTTAAACCTTTTGAGCAACTCACCCGAAACTGTAATAAGTTCCACTGTCGTGTTAGACTCATCAATTTTTAGCGAAATCTTATCCTGAGAAACACTTGGGTAGACCAATGCTTTTTCATCATCTAGACCTAGCACTTCAATCACGGTAATGTATCCATCTAACGTAACATCATCTTCTGTATCTCCTTTTAGTCTTAATCTTACATAATATTCACCTACTTCCTCGTAAGTGATTGTAGGACTTTCTTCGAAGGAAATAGAAGGAGTACCACCTTCGAAATTCCAAATCCATTCTGTAGGATTACCTTCATAGTCTGCCGAGAAAGTTACGCTCTGTCCGATATCGATAGCTTGTACGTTTGATGAAATAGATTCAATAGTAACCAAATCGAGAACAGTTATCATTTCAGTTCTGTTGGCATTTAGCAAGGTCACGTCGTATTTGCCAGCTTCTTCATAAGTAACAACAGGCGATGCATCAGTAGAGGTGCTTGGAGAACCGCCCTCAAACGTCCAGTCATAATCAGAAACCCCATCAGCAAGTGTTGCACCAAAAGTTATACTTTGTCCCTCAACAATCTCCACCTGATCAGCTGTTATGCTAATTACTGAACCTGACGCTATGATGTCATTGCGCCAAAGACCTCTTCCATAGGTAGCAGCAACAATCTTTTGGCTTGCATAATGTATTTCAAGCTCATTAACTATCACATTTGGTAAGCCATCAAACCAAGGCTCCCAATCTCCTGAATTATTTTTTTGATAAACTCCCACATCAGTACCTACATAAAGTTGGTCATCGGAATCTCTTTGATGCACGATGCAGTTTACAGGCAGGTTTGGCAACCCATCAGAGATATTTGTCCATGTTGATCCTGCATCCTCTGAAACGTAAACCTTATGATCACTATCATACCCTGAGAACGTTGCCCAAATTTTGTTAGGATCATTTTCCGATACAGTTATATAAGTCAATGTTTGAGACGGAAGTCCGGAGCTGATATTGTCCCAGGTAGTACCTCCATCTAAAGTTCTATAAGTTGTTGCACCAGTAGATACATAAATGTAGTCTGAGTTTGTAGGTGCAATTTTAAGACTCGTTAATCTTGAACTAGATCCGAAATTTGAAATTTCTGTCCACGTTCCTCCGGAAACATTATACCTCCAGACATTGCTATAACCAGCAAAAAGTAAGTTATTGTCTGCAGGATCTAACATAAAAGGAGTAACCCAGGCACCAGTGCCATCAAGAGATCCAGCGATGCTTTGTGAACCACCTTCACCTTTGTTTGTGTATCTCAAAAGCCCCCCGAATTGATAGGTGCTATATACAATGTCTCCATCAGTGTGGTCAACTAACGCTTCCATACCGTCTGCTCCAAAGATGTGCGTCCAAGTTCCATTAATAAGGATGTTACTCCCATTATCTTGAGCACCAGCAATAATGACATTTTCGTCGCTTGGATCTAGCCCTAATCTGTATAGTTGCGTATTGTTTAGACCTTCAGAAAGATCTTGCCAGCTATCACCGAGATTAACGCTTTTCCAAATACCGCCATCGCATCCAGCGAACAACTCACCATTCAGGAAGTCCAAAGTGTGATTATCAGCGTGAACATAGCTTCCTGGATCAGACTCGTTATATACCCAATAGTTTAATATCTGGTAGTTATCTGATTCATCTTGCCATGTTACACCCCCGTCAGTCGAATTCCAAATGTGTACACCACTTACATATATATCTTCTGCATCGTCAGGATTCACGGCTATTGATAAATCATACCAACCTTGACCACCACCACCTTCACCGGTCGTAGAGTAGTTGAATACATTAGGTGTATTGGATTGCATTGTGAAAGTAACGCCTGAGTCCGTAGATCTAAATACTCCACCAAAAGCACCACCTGTAGTTGAAGCCAAGAGGTACACATATTCTGGATTATCAGCACTCACACCGATCGCAGTTCTTCCTAGTCCTGAAAGAGGTGTGGTTATGGTACTCCACGTGTCTCCACCATTAACAGACAGGCCAAAATTTGAAGACCCATTTGTACTTGCATATACAACATCAGAATTCCCCGGCTTAAACTCAATGTCTACAAAAGAAGAGGTATTAACCTGTGTCCAGGTGATAGCACCGTCAGTAGACTTCCAGATGCCAGTGTTTCCAGCAATTAATACAACATCACTATCAGTTGGATCAACTATCATTCGATACATTCTGTTGAAGTCAGTTACCTCAGGAGCAAAGTTGGAATTGTTAGCCCAGGTTACTCCACCATCAGTTGATTTATAAACCCCGTAACTATATGTATCAGCACCGTATGCATCTCCAGTTAGTACATACATCTTGTCTGTATCATCTGGTGCAATAAAAAAATCAGTTACACCAAGAATTGGAAAGTCTTCTGACATGGTAGTCCAGCTATTGCCTCCAGTTTCGCTTTTCCACAATCCACCACCTGCAGTACCTACATATAAAATATTGGAATTAGTTGGATGAATATCAATACTATTGACACGGCCGATTCCAGGGTTATATCCACTTGTTCCATTTTCCCAAGAATATGGACCTAACGGTTCCCAAGTTTGTGTTTCAGCTGTTCGGCTTTTAGCCATTCTAAGATCTTCTTTTAACTTGACAGGATAAGCATTTGCTATGTTTTGAATCTTGCCATCAATAAGTCGTGGTGCATTCTTGTATTCCCATCTTTTAAATTGCTTGTATCCGTTACCTTTTTCAAGCACCTTGCCGTCCCACTCATCATAGAATGCTTTTTGAATTTTCTTAAAGTCTCTTTCTCCATTCATTAAAAGTCTTTGCCATTCTTGAGAATAGGCTGATGATGAAGTAACTAGAGCAATCAGGAGGTATAGTATCTTTTTCATTCCGTTATTTTATAAGGATGTTAAATTTATGAAATTACAGGCTGATCGAAAATTACCCTAATGGGAAAATTCTTAATGTCGTTATGATTACTGTTTAAAAATTTTTCAATGAAAAAAGTAAGTGTAGGCTTAATCTTCTTAACAATCATATTTGCAATAGCCTGTAAGCCAAGTGAAAATTTTTCAGGTTCTGAGAGTGTCTCAGTGGTAAAGCTTAAGGAAGCGTATGCCAAGAAAGTAACCTTTGCGTTGATAAATGAATCAAGCGAAACAGTTCAAATAGAATCAACAGCTCACTTTTACATTGAAAAAAAGGAGGGCGATTCATGGTCTAAAGTTCCGTATATCCCTTGCCAGTGTGGAACGCCGTGTAGGCCGCCGGCAGTCAATGAGTTGGCACCCCAAGAAATGACTGAAATAACATGGGATTTGATATCTAGAAAATGTGGAAATGAAAATGGATTGACTCCACCCATCAAAACCGTAGAGGAAAAGGTATTAAGTGGAGATTATAGAATGACTTTTAATATCAATCGTGAGAAAAACGGAATGAGAATTGACCCAGAGCAACTGGTTGTTTACTTCTCTTTGAAATAAAATTTATTCTACTCTGAGAAACGAATAGTCACTAAGGTTCCAATCGATTACTAACCCTCTTCCTACACCTTCTGCTACATTCTTTCCATAGAGATGATGTACTAAATAAAGGGAAACATCATAGGACTTTGCGCCACCAGCCGAAGTAAGTAGCTTATCGTGATGTACAAAAGATACGTTTTCATGAACGCTTAATTCAGGGAAGGTCTCGCGGTATCTATCAATATCCGTTGGAAATGTTGTTGATTCTTTTCCATCTACTAATCCTGCTTTAGCTAAAACAAAAGCACCATCACACAAGGACATGACATAATCTGCTTTCTTACCGATTTCAGAGACCCAATTGATAAGTTTTTCATTTTCAAGGTCAGAATCCATATTATGTTCTGCGCTAGGCACAACCAAAATGTCTATTTCTGGTAGGTCAGGGCTTTCGAATGAATAGTGCGGTATAAGTTTCAGACCCTCGAAGGTGGTTACAGTGTCCATCGTTTCATTGACGGTAAATACATTAATTCCTCCCTCAGTATGAAAAATGGTGTGTTGGAAGATATCATATGGCGCCATTAATTCGGAATTGTAGACTCCGTCGATCATCAAAAATGCAGCGTTGAAACTTTGACCTTCTGCTACAGCTTCAATGATGATTTCTTCAGTTTCATTTACTGGCTTTGGATTTGTACAAGCAAAAACAGCCAGAGCGATACATATAAATTTGAGGGTCTTCATAATTTTAACTTTAGTTTTTCCCACATACTCATCCCCTCAAGCTGCTCCTTCATTTTCTCTCCAACCTTTTCAAGAGCCTTAAGCGGCCGAAGCATTACTTTAAATTCCGTAATCTTTCCTTCCTCATCCCAACTGATGATATCGACACCATCGATTTTAATACCGTCTATCTCGGCATTGAACTCCAAAATCGCCTCTTTCTCACTTATCAACTCCTTTACGTAGTGGAATCTGCTGCCTTCAAACATATTAGATGCTGAAAGAAGGTACGCTAATACCATTTTTCTTCCTTTCTGCGGTTTAAATAGTATCGGTGAATAAAATGTAGCTTCTTTATGTAGAATGGACTTAAGCATATCGGCATCTTTTGATTCTACAACCTTATGCCAACTGCTTATCGGGTTTGTCATTTTTTATAGACTAAAAGCTTCTTTTACTTGATCAACATAGTCTAGTTTTTCCCATGTGAATGTTTCGACGACCTTCTTTACCTCGTCCCCTCCATTTCCAATAAACGATACCTGCTTAACTTCTGGAGCTCTTCCCATATGTCCATATGCAGCTGATTCAGAATAAATTGGTTCTTTTAGCTTTAGTCGCTTGATAATGCTTGCAGGACGCATGTCGAAGATCTTTTCAACAATCGAAGCAATTTCGCCGTCGTTCATATCCACGTTAGCGGTACCATAGGTATTAATGTATATACCCATCGGTTCGGCAACACCTATTGCATAGGAAACTTGAACTAAAATTTCGTCCGCAATTCCAGCAGCTACTAAATTCTTTGCAATGTGTCGAGTAGCATATGCTGCAGAACGGTCAACTTTAGAAGGGTCTTTACCTGAAAATGCACCACCGCCATGAGCACCTTTACCTCCGTATGTATCTACAATGATTTTTCTTCCAGTAAGGCCAGCATCGCCGTGAGGTCCTCCTATCACAAATTTTCCAGTTGGATTGATATGAAACTTAATCTGGTCGTTAAACAATGCTTGATTCTGAGAATTAAGTTTTGCCTTCACTCTTGGTATTAGGATGTTGATCACATCTTCCTTAATCTTTTTGAGCATGTTGTCTTCGTTATCGAAATCATCATGCTGTGTTGAAACTACAATCGCATCAATTCTTACAGGCTGATTGTTGTCATCGTATTCTATTGTAACCTGTGATTTGGCATCAGGTCTTAGATAGGTCATCTGCTTGGCTTCTTTCCGTATTTCCGAAAGTTCCATCAAGATCTTATGAGACAGATTTAAGGCAAGAGGCATGTAGTTATCAGTCTCTTTTGTGGCATATCCAAACATCATGCCTTGGTCACCAGCACCTTGTTCATCTTCTGAAGCTCTCTCAACGCCTTGATTGATATCTGGTGATTGCTCATGGATAGCCGAAATTACTCCACATGAATTACCGTCAAACATGTATTCACCTTTCGTGTACCCAATTCGATTAATGACTTCACGAGCAATGTTTTGAACGTCAATGTATGCTTTGGTTTTTACTTCACCTGCCAGTGCAACAAGACCAGTGGTTACCATCGTCTCACACGCTACCTTACTATCTGGGTCGAATGCAAGGAAGTGATCTACTAGTGCATCAGAAATCTGATCAGCAATTTTATCTGGGTGTCCTTCGCTCACGGACTCTGATGTAAATAAATATGGCATTTATGTTTCTTTAGAATATTGGACGGCAAATTTAGAAGATTCAGGGAACTCCACTACGGGAATTCACCAAAACTAAATATCGCTGGTATTTTATGTATTTGAATGTCAGTTTTCTGCCATTTTGAGATCGGCTGTGTAAGAATTTTTTCTGTGGAACCTGAAATATCAGCAGCAACACTTAAAAGTGTATCAGGTCTGCATGTTTTTAAAATATCCTTTATCAATTGCTGATTTCTGTATGGAGTTTCCATGAACAATTGAGTGTAGCCCGATTGGCTTAATTTTTCTAGCTCTCGTATTTTTTTCTGTCTTGGATTTTTTCAAGATCACATACACACACACACACTCTCTCTCTCTCTCTCTCTCTTTCTTTCTCTCTCTTCTTGACTTGAAATTTTCAAAGGTCACACACACACTCTCTCTCTCACTTTACACACACACACACATAC
>CAZWLS010000099.1:0-12369 GCA_964634415.1 uncultured Roseivirgaceae bacterium
TTTTTTTGAAGTATTCCCAAAAGATTCAAACTTTGAATATTGATTTTCCTGCGGTTCATAATGATAGTCAGCTTGTTTAAAAGCCCTGGTTTATCCTCAGTCAATACCGAGATTGTAAATTCTTGTACTTCCATCATGCCAATCTTATTTTCGAAACGCAACTACCCGTAGGGATCATTGGGAATACATTTTCTTCCTTTTCAACCAATACCTCTAAAAGGCTAGGACCATCCGTATTGAGCCATTTATCAAATGCATCCTCCAAATCTTGACGATCCGTTACCTTTTGACTTGCAATACCATAACCTTCGGTGATTTTGATGAAGTCCGGATTTTCCATTTCGGTGAATGAATACCTCTTATCAAAGAATAATTGTTGCCACTGACGTACCATCCCTAAAAACTCATTGTTTAAGATTAGAATCTTTACTGGAATCTGATACTGCATAATCACTCCCAGTTCTTGGATTGTCATTTGAAAGCCTCCGTCACCAATAATTGCAATGACTTCTCTGTTGGGTTCTCCTACCTTAGCCCCAATTGCGGCAGGTAAACAAAATCCCATAGTTCCCAATCCTCCAGAAGTTATATGGCTGCGTCTATGATCAAACTGGTAGTACCTACTCACCATCATTTGATGTTGGCCAACATCAGTAAGAACGAGTGATTTTCCATCAGTCCTTTTTGATAATTTGTGGACGACTTCAGCCATTGTCATTGAATCCGTTTCAGGTTGAACCGATTTATTGATGACCTTTTTAGATTCAATTGCATCGCATGTTCTAAACTCATTGAGCCATTCGCTATGACTGTTCGGATTTATGAATTTAACCAAGTGTTCGAGAGCTTCTTTTGCATCTCCATGTATGGCTACATCCGCTTTGACATTTTTGTTGATCTCAGCAGGATCAAGCTCAATATGAATAATCTTTGCATTTTTCGCATAGGTATTAAGATCACCGGTTACACGATCATCGAAGCGCATCCCTACCGCAATTAATACATCGCATTCGTTGGTTTTAACATTTGGGCCATAGTTTCCATGCATTCCAACATAACCAACATAAAGTGGATGCTTAGTAGATATTGCTGATAAGCCAAGTAGCGTCGAGGCTGATGGTATTCCTGCTCTTTCAATTAAATGCGCAAGTGCCATTTCAGCATTTGATAAGCTTACACCTTGTCCGAAAATTAGATAAGGCTTTTTAGCATTGTTTATCAAATCAGCGGCCTCTTGAATCTTACTTTCGTCCAATTTTGGATAAGGTAGATAGCTTCTGATTCGCTTACATGGTTTGTACAAAAATTCAAGATCAGCAACTTGAACATCTTTAGTTATATCTATAAGTACGGGTCCCGGCCTTCCCTCTCTTGCGATGTAGAAAGCTTTTGCAAGAGTTTCAGGGATTTCATTCGGATCAGTAATTTGAAAATTCCATTTCGTGACTGGCATAGAGATGCCGATAATGTTAGTTTCTTGAAAAGCGTCGCTTCCCAATAAAGGACTTGCCACTTGACCTGTTATGCAGACAAGCGGTGTTGAATCGATCTGAGCATCTGCTAAACCAGTGATTAGGTTTGTAGCTCCAGGTCCTGAAGTAGCAAAGACAACTCCTGTTTTACCGGTAGCACGTGCATACCCTTGAGCAGCATGAATAGCGCCTTGTTCGTGTCGAACGAGGTAATGCTTTAACTTATCTTCGTAGGAATACAGCGAATCATAAATTGGCATTATAGCACCCCCCGGATATCCGAAAATGGTATCTACTTTTTCCTCTACAAGACACTTTAGTACTGCCTCTGAACCTAATAGTTTTTCGCTCTTATTTACTTGAGGTTGGTTTAATACTGCTTCCATATTAATTATCAGTTATACAGCCAGTTGAGGCCGAGGATACCAGTTTTGAATATTTGTATAATGAACCTTTTTTCACTTTTAAATCAGGAGCTTTCCAGTCACGTTTTCTTTGTTCGAGCTCTTGATCGCTTACTCCAAGATGAATGATGTTCTTCTCTGCATCTATAGTGATCGGATCTCCATCTTTGATCATGGCAATAGTTCCTCCCACTTGTGCTTCAGGGGCAATGTGTCCAACAACAAATCCATGAGTGCCTCCGGAAAATCTTCCGTCCGTAATCAGAGCTACTTTATCGCCAAGGCCTGCACCCATGATTGCAGCAGTTGGCTTAAGCATTTCGGGCATTCCTGGACCTCCCTTAGGACCTTCATAACGTATTACGATAACGTCGCCTTCTTCTACCATTCCTTTGGATATTCCGTCGTTGGCCTCGTATTCACCATCAAATACTTTCGCTTTACCTGAAAACTTTAATCCTTCTTTGCCCGTGATTTTTGCAACTGCTCCTTGCTCAGCTAGGTTTCCATAAAGTACTTGAATGTGCCCGCTTGATTTTATGGGTTTATCTACTGGCATAATGATATTTTGATTAGTGAGGTCATCGGCTTTTTCAACATTTTCACCTAATGTTTTACCCGTCACTGTCATGCATTCACCATCAATCATATTCTCCTCAAGAAGGAATTTCATAATGGCGGGCATACCACCAATTTGATGTACATCTTCCATTAAATATTTCCCACTTGGTTTTAAGTCAGCGAGAAATGGTGTTTGGTCGCTTATTCTTTGAAAGTCTTCGAGACTATAATCGATACCGGCAGTATCCGCAATAGCCAAATAATGCAATACTGCATTGGTTGATCCTCCTAGTACAGTTAATAGGGTAATGGCATTATCAAGCGATTTTTTTGTGACTATATCTGAAGGCTTGAGATCCAACTCCAGACATTTCATCACAGCTGTTCCGGCTTCTTTGCTTTCTACCGTTTTTTCAATCCCTAATGCTGGATTTGATGAGTTAAATGGCAAAGACATACCTAATGCTTCTATAGATGAAGCCATTGTGTTGGCAGTGTACATTCCACCACAAGCTCCCGCACCTGGGCAGGCATTTTCAATCACTTCTTGATATTCTTGTTCGTTAATTTTCCCCGCTACTTTTTCTCCCCAAGCCTCGAAAGCAGATACCACGTCGAGCTTTTTATTGTTCACGCAACCAGAGGCAATTGTTCCACCATATACCAATATAGTAGGCCGGTTTAATCGCAGCATTGCCATTAGCGCACCGGGCATATTTTTATCGCAGCCCACGACGGTAACCATGGCGTCATAGCTCATTCCGCGTACGACTGTCTCCATTGAATCAGCAATGATATCTCGAGAAGGGAGTGAATATCGCATACCAGGGGTTCCCATAGAAATACCATCACTTACCCCGATGGTGTTAAAAATCAAACCAATACCGTCAGCCTTGTTGACACCTTCTTTTGCATGCTTGGCAAGGTCATTTAGGTGCATATTGCAAGGGTTTCCTTCAAAGCCAGTACTGGCAATCCCAACAAGGGGTTTCTTTAGATCATCCCTTGTAAGTCCTATCGCGTGAAGCATTGCTTGAGCTGCAGGTTGCGACTCATTTTGGGTGACAATTTTGCTGTATTTATTTAGTTCTTTCATAGAATTTGGGCATAAAAAAACCCTTCTCTGAGTTGAGAAGGGTTCTTAAATTTTTACAAATCAATAGTCTTCTCAACTCATATTATGAATGATAATAATTAGGTTAATAGAGACGATATTGACGATATATAGTGCCATTTGGCTTTTCTTCCTGTATGTTTTGTTAGATGATGCAATTTAGTGAAACCTTTGATTTTTCACGTTTTATTTGAAGGTCTCCTTTTTCTTCGATGAACCATGCGACTACATCACCAACTTTCGAGCAAGCACTTGCTTCGTTTTTACCACTCAAATCTTTGGTGACTATGTCGTTATTTAATGCCCATCGTACACCTCGCTTAATCATATCAGACTCTTCGAATAAACCGAAGTGTTCGTACATCATAGCTACAGATAAAATCGCAGCCATTGGGTTTGCAATGTCTAGACCTTTGGCTTGAGGAAAGGATCCATGAATAGGTTCAAACAATGCTGATTTTATACCAACTGAAGCTGAAGGAAGCATACCTAATGATCCTGTAATCACACTGGCAAGGTCAGAAATGATGTCACCAAACATGTTTTCAGTTAGTATCACATCAAATTGAGATGGATTAAGCACGATCTGCATAGCAGCATTATCAACGAATAGATAGTCGACTTCAATTTGAGGATACTCCTTGCTAATGTCTTGAATTACTCTTCTCCATAATCTTGATGTTTCAAGAACATTTGCTTTGTCAATAAGGGTCAACTTATTTCTTCGGTTAGAAGCGGCCTCAAAAGCTTGATATGCAATTCTGGTGATCTCTTTTTCTGAGTATTCACATAGATCAGAGGCGTGACTTTTATCATCAGACAAATGTTTTTCTCCAAAATATATTCCGCCGGTTAGTTCTCTAAATATGATGAAATCAACATTATTTAAAAGTTGATTCTTCAATGGAGAAACATCGTTTAACAGATCGTATGTTGCGATTGGACGTATGTTTGAAAAGAGCTCTAATGACTTTCTCAGTTTTAAAAGCCCTTGCTCAGGTCTTACCTCGAGCGTTGGGTCATTATCGTACTTAGGATCGCCAATAGCTCCAAGAAAGATTGCGTCGCTGGATAAACATGCAGAAAGTGTCTTTTCAGGAAGTGGATCCCCATGCTTGTCTATTGCTATTGCCCCAAAATCTTCTTCGGTCAGCTCAAAATTGTGATCAAAGGATTGGTTGATCGCATTTATTACTTTCAGTCCTTGCTCAACAACCTCAGGTCCTATGCCGTCACCAGGTAGTACGGTTATTTTCTTCTCCATGTCAGATTACGATATAATTTGAAATTTCAAAAGCCAATATCTCTGGCCTTAGTTTGATGAGGTATTCCGTTTCATCTACCCCATCAAGTAAACATTGTTTTTTGAATGGATGGATATCAAATGTTTCTTCGATTCCAAGGGCATCGCAAGAAATTATTTGCGATGCCAAGTCTATGTCTATGATAGTGTCTGGAAGGGAAGTAGCTACATCCATAAATATTTTTACTTTCTCTTCGCTTAACTCAATAGGGAGTACGCCATTGTTATAGGCATTACCCTTGAATATATCAGCAAATTGAGAAGATATCACGGCCTTGATTCCGTAATCAGAAATAGCCCATGCTGCATGCTCACGGCTAGACCCACATCCAAAGTTATTTCCTGCAATTAGGATTTCAGCACCTGATCTTTTCTTCTCATTTATTACGAAGTTGGGATCAGGCTCATAACCTTCAGTATAGCGCCAATTGTAAAACAGGTTTTTACCATATCCTGATTTGTCTACTTGCTTAAGAAACTCAGCAGGTATGATCTGATCCGTATCGATATTGTCGATCGGGAGAGGTAAAGCTTTGGAACTAATTTTCATTGATCAGGAATAATGTTGGGTCTGTGATTTTACCGGTGATGGCCGAAGCGGCAGCAGTTAGTGGGCTTGCCAAGACCGTTCTCGATCCTGGGCCTTGCCGACCTTCAAAATTTCTATTCGACGTGGATACACATAGCGAGCCTGACGGAATTTTATCTTCATTCATTGCCAAACAAGCAGAACATCCGGGTTCTCTAAATTCAAAACCTGCATCGATAAAAATTTTATCTAATTTTTCGTCAACAGCTTGCGATCTAACCTTCATAGATCCAGGAACAACCCAAACTTGAACATTATCGGCTTTTTTCTTCCCCTTTACAAGATTGGCTACTGCTCGTAAATCTTCAATTCTACCATTTGTACAACTTCCGATAAACACGTAATCAATAGATTGATCCGATATTTTATCTTGAGCAGAAAACTGCATGTATTCTAATGACTTATTGGATAGGTGAGACGAAGAGCCAATTTTCTCATTCAGTTTAATCCCGGTATCAGGAGCTGTGCCTGTTGTAACCATCGGGAAAATATCTTCTCCAGAAAAAGTTATCGTTTCATCAAAGGCTGCATCTGAATCAGAATTCAGCTGCAGCCAAGATTCTACAACCTCATTACTTATCTCTTGTCTGTTTCTTACGTACTTAATCGTGGTTTCATCAACCCCAATTAGTCCACCACGAGCACCCATTTCAATACTCATATTGCAAACAGTCATTCGCTCTTCCATGGTCATGTTTTCAAATACTTCTCCAGCATATTCAACGAAATAGCCAGTAGCTCCCTCAGTACCTAGCTGAGCTATGATGTATAAAATCACATCCTTTGCAGAGGTAGCATATCTGAGCTTACCATTGATTTCAATTTTCATTGTTTTTGGACGGGAGAGTATTAGCGATTGTGCTGCCAGTACTTGCTCAACTTGTGTTGTTCCAATACCAAAAGCGATAGAACCAAATGCTCCATGAGTGGAAGTGTGGCTATCGCCACAAACGATAGTCATCCCCGGTTGCGTGTAGCCCAGGTCAGGTCCGATTATATGTACAATGCCTTGGTTTTCATGGCCCATTCCGAATAATTCGATTCCGAATTCTTCACAATTACTTATTAATGAAGCCACCTGCGTCGCAGATAATTTATCCTGTATTGGTTGTGATTGATTCTTTGTTGGGACATTGTGATCAGCAGTGGCTAAACATCTATGTGGCATGAGTACACCAAGTCCTCTTTTCCTGAGACCGTCGAATGCTTGCGGACTGGTAACCTCATGGATATAGTGCTGATCTATGAATAATAGATCAAGTCCTTCAGATACCTGCTTCACAGTATGATTTTCCCAAACTTTATCAAATAACGTCTTTCCCATTATGCAACAACCTTAATGTTCTGGAAAATCTCATGTAAGTGTCCTTCTTCGATAGCTTTTACTTGATCTGCAACTTCAAGAAAGTGTTGATATGCAATCTTTAATCCATCTTGATCAAGTTGGTATCCAAGCTTCTTTGCATGAAAGTTTAGGGCTGCTTTTCCGCTGCGTGCAGTAAGAATAATTTCTGAACCTGAAGCTCCAACTTCTTCTGGATCAATTATTTCGTATGTCTCGCGATTTTTGATCACACCGTCTTGATGGATGCCAGATGAATGAGCAAAAGCATTAGCTCCAACTATCGCCTTGTTAGGCTGAACAGGCATATTCATCATCTCAGATACCGTTTCACTTATTGGAACAATTTTTCTTGTGTCTATTTGATGACTAACCTGAATATTTTCATGTTGGTTGATGATCATAACAACTTCCTCTAAAGAAGTATTACCTGCTCTTTCACCAATCCCATTTATCGTGCATTCTACTTGTCGTGCACCATTTATAACACCTGCAATAGAATTTGCTGTCGCCAGTCCAAGATCATTGTGACAGTGGGTAGATAAAATAGCTTTATCAATATTTGGTACATTATTTACCAAATACGCAATCTTATCTCCGAATTGTTCTGGTAAGCAGTATCCTGTAGTATCCGGAATGTTAATTATTCGAGCGCCAGCTTCGATCACTGCCTCAACGACTCTAGCGAGATATTCATTATCGGTTCTGCCCGCATCTTCAGCGTAGAATTCTACCTCGGCAGCTTTATTGCGAGCATAGCTCACTGCTTTGACTGCTCGCTCTATAATTTCTTCTTGACTGGAGTTTAATTTGAATTTTATATGTGAATCGGATGTGCCAATACCAGTGTGAATTCTGCTATGGTTAGCTTTCTTTAATGCGTCTGCAGCAACATCGATATCGTGTTCAACTGCTCGCGTAAGTCCACATATCGTAGAATTTCTTATAGATTCAGAAATCAACGAAACAGATTTAAAATCTTCGGGACTTGAAACTGGAAATCCGGCCTCGATAACATCCACTCCAAGACTTTCTAATCCGAAAGCAATTTCGAGTTTTTCTTCACTCTTCAATTGACATCCTGGAACTTGTTCTCCATCCCTAAGGGTGGTATCAAAAACATAAAGTTTATCCATTGTTGTTTACGATCCAGATTATGTTTGCACTTATACAAATTGAATAGAGGGACCTGTAAACGGAAAATCATTTTTTTTTGTATTACATCAGTTCAAAACGAATATTAATGAGTTAAATACCTCATTATCAGTTAATTAAATACATAAAAAAACACTTGTCCAAACAACTAACATACCAAATATTCAACTTGATTAAGCGTCTTACGAAAGCAGAAAAACGACACTTTAAGTTGTATGCAAAAAGTAATAGTTCGGAAAAAGAGACAGCTGTAGTTAAGCTTTTTGATCTTTTGGATAGGCAAAATGAACTGGATGAAGAAAAAATTTTGAAGGCATTTCCAGGCGTACAATCGAATGTTCTTTCTAACCATCGCGCAAACCTCTATGAGCATTTGTTATCAAGCCTTAGATTGCTCCATAATCATGATCCCGGAATACGCATTAAGGAATTAATAAGCTATGCGGATTTGCTACATAACAAAGGGCTCTATGCACAGTGTTTGAATCAATTAAACCGAGCTAAGCAGATAGCTATTAAGAACCAAATGGATATTCTTAGGCTAGAAATTGTTGAGCTTGAGAAGCGTGTTGAAACTCGATATGTTACTGGCAGTACACCTGATAGAGCTCAGGAGTTAACCAAGGAATCTAGAGACTTAAGGAGTCACTTTTATTTTGCTGGTTCTTGGTCAGATCTCTCACTTGAGTTGTACGACTATTACCTGAAATTTGGTCATGTTACCAATAGGGAAGAGGCTGATAAAATCACCGATCTTTTTAAATCCAATGCTCCACAATCAGTAGATAGCATGGGATCTGAAAGCATATTTTATTTTCAAAGTTACGTTTGGTATTATCACATTATTCAGGCTTTCCCTCTTTGTTATAAGTATGCGAAGCGTTGGTGCGAATATTTTGAAAAGCAACCCGGCTTGATGAAAGAAGAGCCTGAGATGTATATTCGGGGATATCACAATATGCTTTCTTCATTGTTCTTCTGCGATAAAGTTTCGAGATTTAGAGAAGAGCTAGTTTCGTTGGAAAGGTTCATTGATAATCATGAAAATGAATTTAATGAAAACCAATTGATACAAGCTTTCACTTATGTGGAGACGGCAAGGCTGAACCTATTTTTTCTTGAAGGAAAGTTTACGGACGGAGCAAAATATTGCTTGGAGTTCGAAAAGAGACTAGAATCGAACAAGGGCCGTATTGATATGCACAGAATGATGATATTTCAGTATAAAATGGCTTGTTTGAAATTTGGAAGCGGTGATTTTCACGGTTCCTTGCGACATCTAAATGTGATAGTGAATAATCCTACACTCGCTCTAAAGGAAGATATTCAATCATATGCGAGATTCTTAAGTTTGATTGTGCACTATGAATTGGGAAATGATGATTTGATTTACTTTCAAATAAAATCCACATATCGCTTCATGCTGAAACTTAAAAACTTTCAGAAGGTGCATGCAGCGATTTTTAAATTTTTAAGGCAGTCTCTTTATATCGATCGTGAAACACTTATACCTTCTTTTGAAGGATTAAGAAATGAGTTTTTGGAGATAACCAAAGACAAATATGAACGTCGACCACTTTTATATCTAGATATGATTTCATGGTTAGAAAGTAAAATTTACAATCGTCCAGTTGAGAAAATCATTCGGGAGAAGAAGCTTGATATGGGGGCATAAAAAAAGCCAAAGACAATATGCCTTTGGCTAACCAGGTCTAGCTGGTTGAAAAGACCATTTGGTTTAAAATTCTTATATAGACATCGCAAAGATGGCAAGATATGCAAGTGCCAAAGAAGCGATTCTTACCATAGTTCCAGTTTTTAAAAACTTTCTAGTAATGATTGCAGTATCGATATGGGTACCTTGATTTTCCATCTTTTTTTTATTGTAAAATTCAGAATATCCAATATTTGTTTGGTTTCGGAGATTCTCTTAGATGTATATAGGCATTATACCTATGGAATAAGAGCGGTAAAAGCATAAAAAAAGCCATTCATCTACGAGATGAATGGCTTTATCTATATTCTAATTCCGCGATTATCCGATAGAAACTCGCTTAAATTCAGCAACTGTCATACCCTTAGATACTGAATCTAGGTATTGAGATACCGATTGAGAGCTATCTTTTACGAAAGCTTGGCTTAGCAATGTATTCTCTTTGTAGAATTTATTAAGCTTACCCATTGCAATTTTCTCGATGATGTTTTCAGGCTTTCCTTCAGCACGAGCTTGTTCTTTTCCGATTTCAATTTCTTTCTCTACAACAGCCGGATCAACACCATCTTTATCTACAGCTACAGGGTTCATTGCAGCAATTTGCATCGCAACGTCTTTTCCTGCATCTTCCACACCAGCACCGTTGGTATTAGAAAGAGATACCATAACACCTAGCTTTCCATTTGAGTGGATGTAAGGCACAACAGCTTCTCCAGATACTACTTCAAATGCTTTTACTTCTAATTTCTCACCAATCTTACCCGTCAATTCAACGATCTTCTCACCAACTGTAAGATCACCAAGACTCATTCCGTTTAGTGCTTCGATGTTAGAAGGCTTCTCAGCAAATGCAAGCTCTGCAATTTGGTTTCCTAGCTGAACGAACTCATCATTCTTAGCTACGAAATCAGTCTCACATGTAAATGCAATCAATGCGCCTTCAGAACCAGCATCGTTAGTCTTCGCAAAAACTACACCTTCAGAAGTTTCTCTATCTGCTCTTGATGCAGATACTTTTTGACCTTTCTTTCTTAAAAGCTCAACTGCTTTGTCGAAATCACCTTCTGCTTCAGTTAGTGCCTTTTTGCAATCCATCATGCCGGCACCAGTCATTTGCCTTAGTTTGTTTACGTCTTGTGCTGTAATAGCCATTTTAATTCTTGGTTTTAATGTTTCTACAAACAAAAATTGAACACCGAAATACATCAATGTTCAATCTTATGTTAAGATTTTATGTTCTTTTGATTTATTCCGCTACTTCGGACTTTTCGTCAGCAGCTTTCTTTGCTGCTTGCTCTTCAACTTGAGCTTGCTCTTCTTTGTCCTTCTTGCGTTCAGCTAATCCTTCCTCTAGTGCTTTTCCAATGTAGCTTGTAATAAGCTTTATTGATTTGAAAGCATCATCATTACCAGGGATAGGGTAGTCAATCTTAGAAGGGTCAGAGTTAGTATCAACAATTCCGAATACAGGAATATTTAATTTCTGAGCTTCTGCAATAGCAATATGTTCACGCTTGATGTCAACTACAAAAAGAGCTGCAGGTAGTCTGTTAAGATCAGAGATACCTCCTAGAACTTTTTCTAACTTATCCTTCGCACGACTGATCATCAACCGCTCTCTTTTCGCAAGGTTTAAGTAAGCTTCTTCTTTCATCAGCTTTTCCATTCCTTGCATTTTTTTCAAAGACTTTCTGATAGTTGCAAAGTTGGTAAGCATACCACCTTGCCATCTTTCAGTAACATATGGCATGTTTAGTCTTTGAGCTTCTTGCTCAACTACTTCTTTCGCTTGCTTTTTAGTCGCAACGAACATTACTTTTCTTCCAGACCTTACTACTGCTTTCATTGCTTCTGTAGCGTCCTCAAGACAATTAAGAGTCTTGTGAAGGTCGATATTGTGGATGCCATTTTTCTCCATGAAAATGTATGGAGCCATTGCTGGGTTCCACTTTCTGGTAAGGTGTCCAAAGTGTACACCTGCATCCAATAGATCTTTATGTTCTAATTTTTGCATCTCAATATTATCGTTTACTGAACTGGAATCTTCTTCTTGCTTTTCTTCGACCTGGCTTCTTACGCTCCACCATTCCGGAATCCCTTGTTAGGAATCCTTCAGACTTTAATGGGCTTCTGAACTCGGCATCTGCCTCGGTCAGTGCTCTGGCGATAGCCAGTCTTACTGCTTCTGCTTGTCCCGAAGGTCCACCTCCGGTTACATTTACACTTATGTCAAAGTTTCCATCTTGCTCCACTTTTACTAGTGGCTGCTTAACGATGGTTTGAAGAATTTCGGATGGGAAGTAAACGTTAAGTTCCTTATCGTTTACGGTTATTACACCTTTCCCACTCGTCATATAAATACGAGCTACTGAGGTCTTTCTCCTTCCTATGGTATTAATTCTGTCCATTCAGGTTTATAGTTTTACTTCTTTTGGTTTTTGAGCTGCATGAGGATGCTCTGCACCTTCATATACATATAGATTTTTGAAAAGTTGTCTTCCGAGCCTATTGATAGGAAGCATTCCTTTCACTGCTTTTTCAACAATTCTTGTGGATGACTTTGCTTTAAGACTGTTAGGAGTTTCAAAGCGTTGGCCTCCAGGATATCCTGTGTGACGAACATATTGCTTGTCTGTCCACTTGTTTCCAGTCAATCTGATTTTATCAGCATTGATCACAATCACATTATCACCACAGTCTATGTGTGGAGTATAT
>CAZWLS010000100.1:0-12308 GCA_964634415.1 uncultured Roseivirgaceae bacterium
TATAGAAATGATCATCATGCTCAATCCCAAGAGCATCAACACGATGAAATGGCAGATCATCATAGAGAACAGATCATTGATTTTCTAGCAAAACTAGATCTTGAACTAAATGGTACTTCATCCAATACGGATCTATATGAAGCACTTTCATGGGTTGGGTTAACTGATACCGAGGGCTGGAATAATCTTAGTGCAGCGGAACAAACAAAATTTAAAAATGTGAGAATTGAAGAAGACAATAAGGGGAGATGTGAATAAATCACTCTTTTATAATAGCCCTAGAAACTTCTTCTCCTTTTGAATTTATTACCTTAACAAGGTATTGACCAGGTACGAGTTGATCTGTTGGTAAGAGTATCTCTGTACCTTTTACAGAATCCGAATAAATTTTAGTACCAAGTGCGGAGTAAATCTGCACTTGGTATATCCCTTCTTTTTCAAATCTAATATTTAATTGATCCTCAACAGGGTTCGGGTAAACCAATAGCTTCTTATCGTCTGCACGTGAAGTACTTAATACATTCAAATTAGGTTTGATTTGAAAGTCTGAAACAACGGGCAAGTGATCAGAAGCTCCAAAAGAGTCATCTGCTTGCAGTCCATAATTAGCCAAGGTTTCTGTTGGCATCGATTCTGTCAATAGGATGAATGATTTGGTTTGACTTAAAGTGTAATCGGAGTAGATAAAGAAATCAAGCTTGCCAGGGGGGAAAGGTGAATCATCAGACCTCCAGGTATAATTTAGACGTGCTTCAGTGTGCAGCGCATTCAACTCTTTTAAATCAGAATCATCCCAGTCTAGCGATCCTCCAGAACCGTAACTTGATGTATTGACGATATCTCCTTCTAGCAATGTGTTTAGTGGTTGTGCTAAGCCTACCAAATTGAGATCACCTGAATAAATGAAGGGGGTGTTTTCTGGAACTTCACCTCCTGTTTTTAGATCCAGAACAAACTTCGCATATTGGTCCGCTTGATTTTGTCGAGAATCTTCATTGCTGCAACAACTCAAGTGCGCATTGGTAAACACGATGTCCATTTCATATTCATCGGGTAAATCGATTAATGCTGGAAATTGACGTTCAAGGTCCCATCTTTTAATAATCGGCCATCTAGATACAATCAGCTCACCTCCATTGATTTCGGTATACCAACCGTTAGGGTCTTCTGTATCAAGCCAACTATCAAACATGGATTTGATATTGGATAAATTGCTTACACCACTTTCTACAAATCCCATGATATCAGGGTTTATTGCTTTGATGATTCGCTCAAAATGAATGATTCGATCTTCATCCTCTAGACCATTGAACAACGTATTATAAGCTAAGAACCTGATATCATCAGCATCATTTTTTTCAAGGGTGATTGGAGTGTACGGGGTAACAGGCGTATCATCAAAAGTATAGCTAAATACTTCTCCATCTACGGGCAATGCATCTGCGTTAATGTCATTTTTGAATAAAATCTTGATGGTAGAAGAGGTAAATAAAGAATATTGCCCATCAGGAATCACATCTCTTCGTATAGCAATTTCAAATTCATCAGAGGTTACTGTGGGTGCAACTTGCATTTGTAAATCGTTCATACTTACCTGGCTGTATTCCGGGACATTATAGTGAGCAAACAGGTCATAAAAAAGTAGCCCTAGCTCTGTACCATATCCTTCCTGGCTAGCAAACCCAGTGGTAGCATCGTTATCACCATCGATGAATAAACCGATTTCATGCGAGATCAGTTGGTTTTCTGTTAAGTCAAATTCTGCGTTTGCCTTAATTCTTAAGAATAGGTAGTCTTCATCATTAGTAACCTGGAATTCCAGCAGGTCAATTCCAGCAATCGATTCGTTGGATTCAGAATATGTGGTAAGATCGGATGTCCAGTCGTCAAATACTCCATCAATTGTAATAGCGGCAGACTGAGAATAGGCCTGACCTAACTGGACAATAAGTGCCAATGCTACTAGATATTTGAAGCTATGTCTATTGCAAATAATCATCTTGAACTAGTAAACTCAAGGCGTGATTTATAACGACCTTTAGTACTCGAAGAAGTCTCACTGTCATAAACCCAATAATCTTCTAAAACTGATCGGTATTCTACTTTGATACGAATTGGCTTGGCTCGTGAAATTAGTTGCCTTGTGAGCGGTGTCCATTTCATAAAGAATACTTTTCGTTCCTCACCAGGTCGGAATACAGTTTTATTTAATGATCGATATTCGAATCCATAATAATTGAGACTTGAATCAGGAGAGAGAATGTCTAATAAATCCATGAAGCTTCCAATGACTTGCCCTTCTTGGGTCACCTCTACAGAAGTGATTATGGCCGGACCTGTTCCACTATTTTTAGCAATAAAACCAAAGCCTTCTCCACTATAACTTTGACCTACTTCAAAGTAGGGCCATACCAGAGACTCTTGTTGTCGTTTTAGAATGTTTGCTTCATAAATGGTAGTTATTAGTGCGGCGAAGCTGACAACGAGGGCAATTGTCGTTCCCCAATTTAGTTTTACGCCTTTTTTAAACATTGCAGTATTCTTTGCAATAAATGTACTTCCAATCAAGCAATTTGCTGCAACGAAATTGGTCAGTTTAGCTATTTCAGCTCTACTCTTGTCAAATACTTATGAGTAGTCATATAAAGCGTTTTTTCATCGTCACTTAAAGCACAGTTGGCTGAAGCAAGTTCTGTCAATATTGTACCTAAATGTTTACCACTTGGATGAAAAACATAAACACCCCCTGGTCCTGTCGCGAATATGATTCCGTCTCTGTTGACCTTGAGTCCATCAGGCAGGCCTTCAAGGGTTGCAACTTTGTCTGTTGCGTCGAAGAATACTCTGCCATTTTCTACTCCAGATTCTGATAGGTCGTACACCATCCAAATGGCACGTTCTGAGTCTGAGTTGGCTACATATAATGTTTTCTCATCAGGAGAAAGAGCTACGCCATTTGGCCTTGTTAAGTCATTAATAAGAAGTGTCAATGTTCCATCTGCAGCAAGCTTATATACTCCATTATAGGTCAGTTCTTTTAGCGAATCATCGTCTTGCTTTTGAAGTCCATATGGAGGGTCAGTGAAATAGATATCCCCATTGCTGGCAACTGCTAGATCATTTGGGCTGTTGAATCTTTTATCTTCAAATCGATTTATCACAGATATGAACTCTGGATTCTCTGTGTTGAGTTGTTCTTTTTTGATTCTTGCCAACCTTCTATCCCCGTGTTGGCAGAGCAATAGATCACCATTGATATCTAATGCAAGTCCATTCGCTCCCTCTGTTGCCGACGAAGGCTCGATGCCTGTATGACCTGATGGTTTGAGGTAAACTTGATTGCCTTCTGATTCATTCCACTTGTATACAGTATTAGCTGGTACATCTGAGTATAAAAGGGAGTTAAGGTCATTGACCCATACAGGGCCTTCAGACCAAAGAAATCCCTCCGCTAAAATTTCTACTTTGGCATCTTGAGAAACGATATCATTTATTGCCGGATCTAATCGTTCTACTGATCCGATTGTTGGATATTTATCGGCTGATTCAGTCGATGATTCTGATTGATTGGATTGGCCGCAACTCCAACATAAAAGAAGTATCAAGCCAGTTTTAATAAGTTGATTGTGATGCATTATTGCAAATTAAATGTTGAAGTTAGATTTCCAATTTTAATATCAAATTCTCCTGCTTCAGTTCTCCATTTATTGTCTAAGCCAACAAAAGAAAGGTCTGAAGCTTTCAATTTAAATTGAACAACCTTACTCTCCCCTGCATCAAGGGCTATTTTTTTAAAACCTTTCAATTTTCTATTGCTAGGTGTTACGCTTGCATATCTATCACTTACATATAATTCTACCGTGTGAAGTCCTTCAATTTCTCCAGTATTTGCCACATTGACGCTGACTTCAACTTCTCCATCCTCTTTAATTGAATTAGTACTTAGCTGAAGATCTGAGTACGCGAATGAGGTGTAGCTTAAGCCATGTCCGAATGGCCACTGCGGTCGGTAAGCACCACTTCCATATGTGTTTGGTTGGTCTTCTCTAATTGTTTCTGAGAACTTATGATCATATAAAACAATGTCACCAGTCATTTTAGGATAGGTATATGGCAATTTGCCTGATGGATTATATGTGCCAGTTAGCACATCTAAAATCGCTGATGCTCCTTGACTTCCTGGGCGATACGCATTTACTATCGCATCCATTTCAGATTCAATTGAAGATATTACTCTTGGCCTTCCTTGGACTAAAACAACGACAACAGGTTTTCCAGTACTTGCCGCTGCTTTTGCGAGTTCAATTTGCTTTTTATCTAATGTCAAATCGTCGATGACGCCAGGACCTTCTGCATACGAATTTTCACCAAGACATAGTACAATCACATCAGCCAGTTTTGCATCCGAGATCAATTTTGATGAATTGTAATTGTCAGGATGATTAAAGTCAGGATTGGCGTTTGATATGATACTCCCATTAAACCCCTCCTCAGCAAAATAATTACTAAAAGCCTCAACTATTGTTTGAGTAGATTCAGGATAATAATCCGAATTGTTTCCTTGCCACGTAAAAGACCAACTGCCGTGCAAACTTGGGATGTTGTTTGCTCCAGGTCCAGCAATTAGGATTCTTTTGTTTCCACTTAGGGGGAGCACGTTGGACTCATTTTTCAACAAGGTTATAGACTCCAATGCAGCTTGTTTAGCCAAATCTTTAAATTCTTCTTTCCCAAAGTTTTTGATGGCCTCATTTTCTGGTAAAGGATTGTCAAACAGTCCAAGATCTAACTTTAGTTGAAGTATTCTTCCTACAGCTTCATCAATACGTGCCATGCTTACTTCGCCTTCATTCACGAGCTCAACCAGGTAGTCGTAAAATGAATAATCCAACGGAATCATGCTCATATCTATTCCAGCATTGACAGCTATTTTAACTGCTTCTTTTGGAGTTGCTGCTATTTTATGTCTTGTATGTAGCCTAATAATATCTTCCCAATCAGATACAGCCAATCCTTTGAAACCAAGTTCGTCGCGGAGGATTGATTTTAAGAAAAATTCGCTTCCATGAACAGGCACTCCATTTACTTCTCCAGAGTTAATCATAACTGTTGATGTGCCTGCATCTACAGCTGCTTGGAATGGAGGTAAGAAGATTTCCCTGAGCTGTCTTTCCGGAATATAGGCCGGCGTTCGGTCTTTACCACTGGCAGGGACAGAATAGCCAATAAAATGCTTCATACACGAAGCAATGGCATCTGTCTTCTTAAGGTCATTTTTTTCGTATGCCTCAATAACACTTGCACCCATGCTACTTGTCAAGTAAACATCTTCGCCATAAGTCTCTTCAAATCGTGACCATAACGGCTCTCTACCCATACCTACAACAGGATCAAAGTTCCACCTGATTCCTGCAGCTCGGGTTTCGAGAGCAGTGACATTAGCGGACTGAGCAGCTAAGTCAGGATTTCTAGCGGCAGCCATTCCAATGTTGTGTGGGAAAAGTGTACCCCCTTGAATATAGCTAGCACCGTGTATTGCATCAATGCCATAAAGTACAGGAATAGCATTAGGTGTTTCGCTGGTTGCTAGATCTTGTATTTGATTGATTATTGAATGCCATTCTTTCAGTGTATATGCATTCCCTTTTACATTGAGTATTGATCCAACTTTTTTATCCAAAATGGCGGTTCTCAATTTCTCAGGGTCCACCTCTATATTCGAATCATCCTTGAGAATAAGATCAATTGTTACTTGGGTCATCTGACCCACTTTCTCTTCTAAGGACATATTTGATATCAGCGATGAAACCTGATCATCGAATTCACTTTTTTCCGGACTTTTGAAATTGCAGGAATATGTAAAAAATAGAATTGCTAGGGTGAAGGCAATTTTTGATAATTCAAATCTTGACATTGTGTTGTTCATTCGAAAGTGCTATTTGTATTCGAATCCAAAATTCAATCAATGGGTGCTATTATAGCATGGAACCCTAATCCAAAGATGACGGGTATTTATTCCATTTTACTTTATTAGTTTTGAAAAATGCGCTTTTCGTTGCTCCTAGGTCTGTTTTTATGTTTTAGCCTTGAAATTCTTAGTCAAGAAAGCATTCGCTTTGAACCATTGCCTAAAGGCATTTCTCAAGGGTCCGTTACTAAGATAGTAAAGGATCAGTATGGGTTTTTGTGGTTTGGTACACGCTACGGACTAAATAAATTCGATGGAATTAGCTATCAGCATTTTCCAAGAAAGAAGGATGGTGAAGTATTTAAGGAGGGTAGTTACGTAAGAGATATAGAACTTGATCAAAATGGTGATATCTGGATTGCAACAGAAGGTTCAGGTGTGTTAAAATATGACTATTCGGCTGACACCTTTCTTGTATTTAAGCACAACGCGTACGATGAAAATTCAATATCAGCCAATGCATCTGGAAGCCTACTGCTTGAAGGTAATAACCTATGGATAGGCATAAAATCTAAAGGGATCAATAGAATAGATTTTAACACTAACAAGGTAGATCGTTTTTGGTCCAATATTGATGATGATAAAAGCCTATCTAGCAATCACACTACGGCTATTGAAAGAGATAATCTGGGTAATATATGGATTGGTACATGGTCAGGATTAAGTCTTTACACACCGAGTAGTTCGAGTTTTACACGGTATGATCTTACGGAACGTGGGTTACAATCCGATAATGTTGTATGTATGTTCAAAGGCCAAAATTTTTGGTTAGGGTTAGATAAAGGCTTGGCTCGAATAAGCTATCGCAACAATCAATATCATTTTGCACCTCTTTATTCCGAAGATCCCGTTTATCAAAGATTGATGGATCTCACAGTCCTTTCTATGGCTGAAGATGCTGATGGTAATCTTTGGATAGGTACTGAAAACGGTGGCCTGTTTTATTATAATATTTCCAATCAAAAGCTTAGTCAATACCAACTAAGAGATCCTGCAGGTACAATCATTAGTAATTCGGTTTGGTCACTATTGGTAGATGATCTTGGAATACTTTGGGCGGGAACGTTCAACGGTGGAGTAGTAAAAGTTGATCCTAATCATCAGCGAATGAAGCATGTTTACAACAAGGCAAATCTTGATACTGAGATTAGTCAAAACATGGTTTCGTCTTTTGCTGCGATTGACAATCGTTTTGTTTGGGTGGGTACAGACGGGGGTGGATTGAATCGCTTTGATTTAGTCAATGGTATTGTAGATCAAAAATTTGATTTAGAAACCCAGGGAGGTAGCAATGCAGTATTGGATGTTCTACTTGATAAGCAGGGCGACCTGTGGTTGGCGACTTGGGGAGGGATGATGAAAAAGCAAGGAAGTTCTTTCATCACATATACTTATAACAAGAGGCGGTTAGAGCTTGGACCTTGTGGCAATCAACTCTTCGATTTAATGGAAGATGATCGTGGGAACATTTGGGCCGCATCCTTCAGAGCTGGAATAAGCGTCTATTTGAAAGACCAACGCATCTTCAAAAAGTTATTTCAATCTGATGAAGAGCTAAATCAAATAACCAGTGAAAGACCAACAGTAATTTATCAGGATTCGAATGAAGATATATGGATAGGCACCGAAGGTGATGGTCTATATAAAGTACAGGTTGATGAAAACTATGATTTGAGAAAATCTCAGCTTTTTGAGTACGAGGAAGACAACGAATCAAGCCTATCCCATAACATCATCAACATCATCTTCGAAGACCGAAATGGAGTCATCTGGGTAGGAACTGAAGGTGGAGGGTTGAATAGGTACCATAAAGAAGATCATTCCTTTAAACGATTTACAAGAGAAGACGGTCTATCCAGTAATTTGATTTATGCCATTGCTGAGGACGACAATGACAACCTGTGGCTGAGTACGAATAATGGTTTGTCAGTTTTAAGTACCTCAACCAATACAATCAGAATTTTTGACGAAACTGATGGAGCTCAATCTTCAGAGTTTATTAAAGGTGCTGCAATTACCGCCCCCAATGGAGATTTATTATTCGGAGGCATAAAAGGTTTTAATCATTTTACTCCTGGATCATTTACTATAAATAATAATATCCCCGATGTATTTATAACCTCAATGCAGTTTGAGACAAGACCAGATCATTCCATTTATCTGGGAGAAATTCTTGAACTAAGTAATCAGGATAAGAGGGTTGAGCTCGAGCACGAAGCCAATGATTTTATCATCGATTATGCCATTCTTAATTATTCGAAATCCACGAAGAATCAAATAGCTTATATGCTCAAGGGGTATGATGATCAATGGATAGAGCCTTCAAACTACCAAAAAGCAAGATATACCAATGTGCCACCGGGCAACTATGAATTTCAAGTCAGAGGATCAAACAATGATGGGAAGTGGAATGAAGAAGCTGCTGTCTTAAAGATTCACATTAAGAGGCCGTGGTGGAATACAACATTGGCGTATATCATATATACGCTTTTAATAGGGACAGCCTTGTTTGGTTTTGGATGGTTGTTCATAAAACGAGAAAGGCTCCGAAGAAATCTTACAATTGAACACATTGAACTAGAGAAAATGAAAGAACTCGATTCAATGAAATCTCGATTCTTTGCCAACATTTCTCATGAATTTAGAACTCCGCTGACGTTGATTATTAGTCCATTAAAGTCCATGATCGATGGGTTTTTCAAAGGCGACCCCAAAAATCAATATAAAATGATGGCTCGAAATGCAGATCGACTTTTGAGTTTGATCAATCAGCTATTGGACCTTTCAAAATTGGAAGCTGGACATATGCAATTGCAAGCTTCCAGTCACGATCTGGTGAAATTTGTGAAGCCTATTGTCCATTCCTTTACAACATATGCGGAAAAACAATACATCGATTATAAGTGCACGTTCCCGGAGGAAGACATTTCATTGTTTTTTGAGAAAGACAAACTTGAAAAAATCATTGTCAACTTGCTTTCTAATGCCTTTAAATACACGCAGGAATTTGGTAAGATAGATTTTTCAATCGTAGAAAAGGAATCCACCATTCAGCTAATAATTGAAGACTCTGGCATTGGCATGTCCAAATCTCAACTTGACTTGATATTTAATCGCTTCTATCAGATTGATAGTACTGAAAAGAAGGGAACAGGAATTGGGCTAGCGTTGACCAAAGAGCTCGTTGAATTGCACAAAGGAGTGATCAATGTGACAAGCACAGAAGGGGAAGGGACCAAGTTTGTCGTTGAATTAAGAAAAGGTGGCGAGCACTTAAGTGATGAGGAAAAAACATATATAGCAGATGATTTTCATTCGAAGGAAAAAGAACCTTACGTTCGAAGGCATCCAATGGATGTATCTGCTGTAGAAACGGTTGAAGATGATCCAGAAAATGAAAATTTGCCAATCGTATTGATTGTGGATGACAATGAAGATATCAGATTGTTTATCAGTGAACACCTTATTTCCAACTATCGCATCATGGAGGCGGAAGATGGAGAAAAAGCTTTGAAAATTGCTCAACAAGAAATTCCGGATATAATCATTTCCGATGTGATGATGCCTCGAATGGATGGATATGAATTATGCAAGGCGCTAAAGCTTGATGATAAAACCTGTCATATTCCATTCATTCTACTAACGGCTAAGGCTTCGAATGATAGCGCACTAAAAGGCTTTGAAATCGGAGCTGATAACTATGTGACCAAGCCCTTCAATCCAAAACTACTTGAGCTGCGTGTTCGAAACATTTTGCAATCACGAGAAAACCTGAAGTCTCAACTTCTGGATCATACGAATGTTGAGCTTGCTCCCAGTGAAGTCAAAGTGGTCTCTAAGGACAAAGAATTTTTGCGTAGGCTTATTGAGTTTATAGAATTAAATATGTCTAATTCTGACCTCAGTATAGATGACGTTTGCAAAGAGATGGGGTTGAGTAGAACACAACTCTATCGTAAATTGAAAGGGCTAGTTGGTCAGTCAGCTAATGAGCTCATCAGGTCCATTAGATTAAAGCGGGCAGCTCAGCTGATTAAGTCTAATGAGATGACCATTTCTGAAATAACCTATGAGGTTGGTTTCAACGACCTTCAATACTTCAGGTTTTGTTTCAAAAAACAATTTGGGGTGAACCCTTCGGAATATGGAACTGAAATAGAAGCATGATAAATGTTTCACCTGATTTTTTGCCATTTTGGCAATTATTCGTCGTTTTTCAACTCCAAAACTGAAATTAATGCAACATTCACCAGTCTATAACGGAACGAATCCCTATGCCTTTCTCAATCAAAAAATCTGAAGTTTGATGTTGAAAATAGTATGTACCTAAAGTCGCTATGGCGTTTTGAAATCATACTTCAATGAGAATCATTAATTCATTAATCATGAAGAAAAATTACATTTTACAAAAGGTTAGAATTGCACTATTGGCAATCTTTTCTTTAGCGTCTTCATTTACCCTTCTTGCTCAGCAGACAGTATCAGGAAGAGTGACTGATGAGAACGGAGAGGGATTGCCAGGAGTTACGATTCTAGTCAAAGGCACCAACAGTGGGGACGTGACCGATGTAGACGGAAATTTTACAATCAACGCGTCATCATCTGATGTCTTGGTGTTTTCGTCGATTGGATTCCAAACCCAGGAAATTCCAGTCAATAATCAGACATCGATTGCTGTTAACCTACAGACCGACTTACAGTCGTTACAAGAAGTAGTAGTACTTGGATATGGAAGTCAATCAAGAGAAGAGTTTACGGGTTCTATCGCAGTAGTACCAGTGGCTGAAGCTTTAAAGCTCCCATTAGCAAACGTATCTGAAGCACTTCAAGGGAGGGCTCCGGGAGTGAGCGTTATAGCCCAGGGTCAACCTGGTGAAGCACCGGAAGTAAGAATTAGAGGATTTGCATCACCAAACGGCAACGATCCACTATACATTATCGACGGTATGCAAACTACTGATCCTACCATCATGAATGATATCAACCCTGCGGATGTAGAAAGTATCCAGGTATTGAAAGATGCTGCATCAACTGCTATCTATGGGGTGAGAGCATCAAATGGTATTGTTATAGTGACAACAAAAAGAGGTCAAGTTTCGGGGAAACCTAAACTGAGTTTTGAGGCTTTTGCAGGGGTCCAGAACCCAACCAACTTTCCAGAGTTATTAAGTGCTCAACAGTGGGCAGATGCTTTTGGTGATGGTACAATCCCTCAATATTTAGGATCACCTAATGAAAATCAGCCATATAACTTTGACACGAACAGAATCACTCCGACAAGCTCAGGAGGTACTGATTGGATAGATGAAATATTTGACCCGGCGCCATTTCAAAACTATTACTTGTCAGCTCAGGGCGGAACAGACAGAGGTAGATACATGATGTCCGTTGGCTATCTAGATAAGGAAGGAGTAGTGTTAAATACGGGCTATGACAGATTCAGCGGAAGAATCAACAGTGAATTCAACATATTGGACAATTTACGAATTGGTCAGCACTTAAATATTTCAACAAGTAACCAACAGGATATTCCCAGAGAAGCTAGTGATGACAATCCAATCTCGCTTGCATCTAGAATTCACCCATTCATTCCAGTAAGAGATCAAGGAGGTAATTTTGCAGGTAATGATGTTGCAGGTTTAGGAAATGCAGCTAATCCTGTTGCTGCTTTACAAAGAGCAGACGCATTGGGTAACAACCTACAGAGCTTTAGAACCTTTGGCGATGCATATCTCGAGTTTGATCCAATTGAGGATATTACATTTAAAACTTCATTGGGTATCAACAATCGCGTTGATAGAAGAAGAAATGTCACTCCACAAAACCCAGAGCACTCGGAGCCTATTACAACGACTCAGTTGACAGAAGATACATACGAGCAGTTTTCTTGGGTTTGGTCAAATACTGCTACATACACCAAGAGCTTTGATAACCATAACTTCAAGGCATTGATAGGTGTAGAATCAGTTAAGGATCAAATCACAAAAAGACAAGTAATTGGTCGAGAGTTCTTCTTGGAAACCGAGAATTTCGTTCAAATTCAAGCAGCTCAAGAAATAAGTGTACCAATTGGAGATCCTACCAACGGTAGACCAAACGAAGAAATCAGTACATCGCTTTCATCGATTTTTGGTAGTCTTAGCTACAACTTCGACAGAAAGTATTTTGCATCTTTCTCAATAAGAAGAGATCAAACATCAAGATTTACTGATGCTAATAATACTGGCGTTTTCCCTTCAGCGAGTGTTGCTTGGGCCGTGCATAAAGAGTCGTTCCTTGAAGGAAATTCTACTATCTCTAACTTGAAACTTCTATTCTCTTGCGTTGAACCAGGTAACCA
>CAZWLS010000101.1:0-12256 GCA_964634415.1 uncultured Roseivirgaceae bacterium
ATCATGCTTATCAAGGAATCCACTTATGATGGAGTGAAACTATCTCCTGAGTTGATTCTTAAACGAGCAACACTTGGTTTTTCATCAGGCTTGTTGGTCATTGTTTTATCCTATGTCTTACCGGGAGTAATAACTTTTGACGCAGACGTAGAAATCAAAATTGAAACTTTAACAACCCTGAGTTTGCTAGCAGGAATGTTTTTCAAGACATATCTGGAAAGAATATCAAAAAAAATAGAATCAAAATAAGATAAAAATGAAACCCACCTATCTACTACTTTTCTTGCTAATATCTACGCTATCATTCGCTCAGGATGTTGAAGAAATATCGCCACCCAAACTTATCATAGTCTTACCCAATGGAGAATTGAATACCCAGTTATCTAAAAAAGACGCTGCCAAATTTCTATTTACCAATGGCTATGAAATAGGGAAGAGTTTGAAAAAACCAACAGAATTGAATTCGCTGGACGTAGTGATTTATGATAAACTCAACAGTGCGAATAATAAAGAGATTTCATTTGATCAGAATCAGTTAAAGAACGATAAACTAATCTTTGAATATCAAGGAGATAAATATGAAATAGTAGGAGCAAGAAGTAAGCTTGTTCTAATAAAACAAAGTGGGAGAGGTCCGGCATCAGGAAGTGGAAATATAAAAATGAAACTCGAATCATCTAGCACTCCCATTGAATGCAAAAATCATAGTCCTGCACACAGATACTATGATGGAGATAAAATAAGAGATGAATGCTGTTTCTATACAGGATGCGGTTAGTCTCGTAGTTAGCTAAGAAATCACCCTATACTCAATCATGGTCTAGATTTGGTGTAGACCTGTCTTATCTCTAATTCTTTTACCGTTTTGTAAACTAACATCGGCAAAACAGAAACATATTTAATTTACTTTCGTTACCTTACAACATCGGCAAAATAGAAAGATATGAAACGAGTTACGATTGGCGAATTTGAAGAGCTGTGTTTACTGATGGTAGGGGTATTACATGAAGACGCTTACGGAGTTTCCGTTCAAGACGAAATAATAAGGCGCACTGGTCGAAATGTAACCATTAGCTCGATTCATTCCACCTTGGTACGATTGGAGAAAAAAGGACTATTGAAATCTTATATGGGTGGTGCCAATGAAATAAGAGGGGGCAGAGCAAAGCGTATATTCGAAATGACTTCAGCAGGTAAGCAGATGGTAACAGAGGCACGTGAACTTCGAAATCAATTGTGGACTGACATCCCTAAGTTGGTATGGGAGAAGTAAACAAGAGACAGCAGCCGCCTAAATGGGTCAATCGTGTACTCGACTGGTACTGCAAGGAGGAATACTCCAATGAAATCCGTGGCGATCTCATGGAGCTTTACGATCGATGGCTCGATAATGGAAAGTTTAAAGCCGACCTGAAATATGTGCTGAATTCGATTCTATTCATGCGCATGTACAACTCTAGACTAAATACGGATCAAAACTCAAATCAAATAGACATGTTCAAGAGCTACTTTAAAATAGGGTATCGTAACCTCCTGAGAAACAAGGGGTACTCAGTGATTAACATAAGTGGGTTAACAGTAGGTATGGCGATAACAATGTTTATCGGTCTTTGGATAAAAGCGGAACTATCCTACAACAAGTCCATTAAAAATTATACCCAAATCGCACAGGTTTTACAGCATAAAACATACAATGGGGATACCCGAACTCAAGTCTCTATTCCGTTTCCTCTTGGTGAGGAGTTAGCTACTAAATATGACAGCGACTTTAAGTATGTGGTAATGTCTGACTGGACGTACGACCACATTCTATCTCGTGGGAAAACAAGAATATTGCAAAAGGGAAACTTCATGGATGTGCAGGCCCCTCATTTGCTTTCACTAGAGATGATCCAAGGCTCTCGTGATGGTTTGGAAGATCCACATTCCATTTTGCTATCAGAAACAACAGCTAAATCTCTGTTTGGCGATTCCGACCCTATGGGACAGCTCATAGAAATAGATAATGAACTAAGCGTAAAGGTGAGTGGTGTCTTTTCAGAGATACCTGCAAATTCCACTTTTGGAGACATTCAATTTATCGCTCCTTGGGAATTGTATGTGGCATCATATGAATGGGTTAGAAGTGCAAAGGAACGACAGGCATGGGATGAAAATTCTTACCTCTTATACGTGCAGATGGCAGATTTATCTGATATGACGATTGTCAGTGAAAAGATCAAAAATGTAAAATATGATCATCTCAATGATTATGAAAAGTCCTTCAAACCAGAAATATTCCTGCATCCAATGTCTGACTGGTATTTACGCTCCAACTGGGAAAATGGTGTTCAGGTTGGGGGGCTTATTCAATACGTATGGTTGTTCGGTATCATCGGAGTGTTTGTGCTGATTTTAGCTTGTGTCAATTTTATGAATCTAAGTACCGCGCGTTCTGAAAAACGAGCCAAGGAGGTGGGTATACGAAAAGCCATTGGCACTTTGAAAGGGCAACTGGTACAACAGTTTTTGTGTGAATCATTCGTAGTAGTGCTTGTTGCATTCATACTTGCCACCGCAATGGTAGGTGCCATCATGCCTTATGTTAACAATATTGTTGATTATCCAATCGAGTTGCCACTCGTCGATCTTGATTTTTGGCTCGTTTCAATAGGTGTAATTCTACTGACAGGATTCTTAGCAGGTAGTTATCCGGCACTATATCTTTCATCTCTCAACCCAATTAAAGCGTTGAAAGGAACATTTAGAGCAGGAGTTACTGCTGTGGTATTCAGACGAGTGTTAGTAATCTTTCAGTTTTCAGTTTCTGTGCTTTTAATTATTGGTACCATTGTAGTCCTCAGGCAAATTGAATATTCGAAAGATCGCCCACTTGGTTATGATAAAAATGGGGTCATTTCTATGGAATTGAGTACTTCAGATTTTGAAGGAAAATATAATGTGCTAAGAAATGAACTAATAAGTAGTGGCGCAATTGTAGATATGACAGAGTCGTCGAGTTCCATGACTGAAGTGCAAAACACTGCCGGCGGTTTCAGCTGGAAAGAAAAAGATCCAAACTTCCGCACCAATTTCTCCCTAGTTTTTATCACGCATGATTACGGTAGTACAGTTGGATGGGAGATGTTGGAAGGTCGAGACTTTTCAAGAGAATTTTCAACAGATTCGACTGCCTATATCTTGAATGAAGCTGCTGTTGAATACATGGGAATTGATAATCCAGTAGGACAGACGATGAAGTGGGGTAAAAATGATCATGAAATCATTGGAGTGGTGAGAAACATGTTGATGGAATCCCCTTTTAAAGCGGTAACGCCTACCATCTACATCATGGACTATGATAATAATACGAATTACATCACGCTGAAATTAAATCCCAATCAAAGCATTCGTAAGTCATTGGAACAGGTTGAAACAGTAGTAGGAGAAATAGCACCTAAAGTGCCGTTCAATCCTTTCTTTGTGGATATAGAGCATGCAAAGAAGTTCGCTGCAGAAGAACGGGTAGCCAAGTTAGCGGGCACTTTCTCTCTATTGGCCATATTCATCAGTTGCCTTGGTTTATTCGGTTTAGCATCATTTGTAGCAGAGCAACGAACGAAAGAAATAGGGATTCGTAAAGTGTTGGGAGCTACGATTTTAAACCTTTGGCACATGCTAACTACTGAGTTTGTATTGTTGGTACTGGTTTCTTGCGTAATTGCCTCGCCAATAGCGTATTATGGATTGTCTTCCTGGCTTGATAGCTATGAATACCGCATAGATATGAATGGTTGGTTTTTCGTGGTGGCAGCGATCAGCGCCTTGACAATCACTTTATGTACGGTAAGCTATCAGTCCATACGAGCTGCTAGAATGAATCCTGCTAAGAGCTTGAGGTCGGAGTAGTGTATTCCATGGAAATACAGACTTGAAGATTGAGGCTTTGATATGCTATATCTGGAGCTTCGGTTCTGTATCGCGTGTCAACACAAAGAAGTAGGGACGACTAGCCCCCTTCAAGTCCATTACTCCCAACATGCTGTTTTCATCAATCTTTGCGAAGTGATCGAATATTCCCTTCGAGTCATATGCCATGGTGCCAGTTGCCTTGCCACGATATTCGATCATGCGTATTCTAGCCTTGGCTTTTTTTGTTTTCAAAATGGGTTTGAAAAAAGCTATGATGATCTTGGCTATTTTACTTTTAGGCAAAGGGATACCAAGAGGAATAAAGCTGGGGTTAATAGGGAAAACACGTTTCTTATTTAACGTATACATCAAAAGTGGATGCACACGATCTGGATTCTCAAACAGTTTACCATACCAACCCGAAGCCTCTAAAAGTCCTTCAAGCGGATGACCGGTAATCAATTCATAACCTTTCCATTGGCCCAACATGAATGCTAAAGTTACTGGCGGAAGTGAATCAAATACCTCGAGGCCTTCTTCAACTGTTGCTGTTTTTGCTTTTAGTAAATCCTGTACTGTCATCCTTGTTCTAATCTACCTGATAAGTAGGTTAAGTTCAAATGTAGATGTTGGCTAGCTAAGTGTTCTCATACTCATTGGACCGTAATTCAAAGCTTATTGCATCATTTTCGTTATCGATACCTCTTTTGTGAGTTTTAATCCTAAAAATGAAACAAATGGTATAGAACAAGCCAGTTACTATTGCAATTGAATTGGCAATGATCAAATCGCCTGAAAGTGGTTGATTTACAGCCATGGCTATAAATTGATAAAGAGAATATCCGGAGACGATTGCCCAAATATGAGTGATGAACAAGCTTACCTCTAAATTGACTCCTGAGACAGACCAACCACTTTGTTTCAAAATGGTCTTATAGATAGGGCCAGTATGAGAATTTTCAAGCATATCGATATGCTTTTCCCAGTTTACTTGCCACTTTTTACTTCCCTGATTCACTCGATACCAAGCATAGGCAAAGGTGAAACCAATACAGCTGACTATAAATGCAGAAGCTGGAAATTGGCTTAATGCGTCTTTTCGACTCAAAAGAAGAAAGTATCCGGCAAAAGCTGATACTAGAAATGCCCAAAAATAAGTAGCTCTTTTCCAGTAAAGTTCAATCTCAAAATCTCTGTTTTTCCAAGCTCTTTCTAGGGCTTTTTCTCTCTTATCACCCCTAAACTGATTTTGATATTCTGTATAAGAAAGATCTTCATTCTTGCTCATAAGGCTAATTTGTGATGTAGCAGACAACCAAAGCAATAATGCTTTCTATGTAATATAACGTTATTTGTGTATCACTTGCGATTAACTTTTATGAGTTTAATGCTTTTAGTGTTTATGCCCGTTAATGCATAACGAAGCGAATCAACGATTCTAGATTGTTACATGAAAAAAGGAATTCCCTGCTGATTATTTTACTTTAGCGCTTTATTCGATTCTCTATGTTGAAAAAAATCTCAGTAGCACTAATTGTTTTCTGGTCGTTCAGTATGACAATAACGGCACAAAAACCAATCTTCACCAATGTTGGATCTGGTTTTGATATATCGACTGCTGTTTATTCCGGAGACGAGGGAATTTTAGACGTTGCGGATGAGGAAGGAGGACCATACTCGTTAACCTTCAGCTCAGATGGATTAAAGCTGTTTGTGTTTGGTTCGTTGGATAATTACATAGTTGAATATGACTTAAGTAATCCATACGATATAACCACAGCGGTATATACTGGAGCCTCTGAGGAGTTTTATATAGGGTATGTAGGAGCTGCGGAGATTGTATTTAACCCTGCAGGTACGAAACTATTTGTAACCAACCAAACGTCTAAGTCTGCAATGGAGTATGATTTGTCTGCTTCATTTGATGTTTCCTCCGCAGTGTATGCAGGTGAATCAGAAGAGTTGTATTATGGAGATGTTGCTTCTAATGGCGTCTATTTGAAATTCAACAATGATGGCTCCAAACTATTTTTATCCAATGGACTCACCATTTATACTTATAATCTTTTAATTGATTTTGATATTTCTTCTGGAGAATACGCAGGAACAGAAGAAACATTATTACTTAATGAAACACCTTTTAATGCGACTTCATTTAATTTCAATAATGATGGAACAAAGTTATTTACCACGGGAAATGCAAAAGCAATCATAGGATATACGCTTGATGGCATTGGTGAATATGATTTAACAGAGCCATACAATGTTGGCTCAGCTATATACACTCGCACGGTTGTAGATTTAAATGAACACAATATTTATCCCGCGGGATTAACTTTCAATGATTCCGGGACCAAGGTATTTATTGTGTCGGTTCAGGGTGGGGCGATATTGGAATATAATCTTGCTTCAACCATTTACTACAATGAGAATGAGTCTAGTGAGGTGATTGATTGTGATGCGAACGATGGTATGGGAGGGCCGACGGATTACAGCGTGTCTTATAGTTTAACTGGAGATGATGCAGGATCTTTCACTATCGACGATGATGGAATTATCACATTTATTTCTATTCCAAATTATGAAGACCCGCAGGACTTTAATGCAGATGGTGTTTACGAATTCACTTTAGTAGCAAGTGGTGTTGAAGATTCCTACCAAAGGTTTAATGTTCATTTGGCAGACGTTGCAGATACCCCAGAAATAACCGATTTAGGTGCTAAGTATGATATCTCTGCTTCCGATTTTGCTGATGCTGATGAAATTCTAAATGTCGCATTTGAAGAATATGGTCCCAGAGAAATCACCTTTAACAATGATGGTTCCAAACTTTACATATTGGGATGGGGTTCCGAAACTATTATTGAATATGCGCTACCACGAGCATACGAAGTTTCATCAGCGGATTATTTAGGAACTTTTTATGAGTTTGATGTAAGTTCAGAGGAGGCAACTCCGACCGCAATGCTATTCAATGATTTAGGTACTAAGCTGTATGTTCTGGGTACTTCAGGAGATGCTGTTGTGGAATATGATCTGTCTGAACCTTTTAAAGTATCCTCTGCTTCTTACTCGGGTAGCTCAGAGGAACTTTATATTGGTAATGAGGATGGTCTTGCTTATGACATGTCATTCAATGATGATGGAACTAAACTTTTCATTTTAGGAAGTTCGAATGATGCCATAATTGAATATCAATTATCAGAAGCATATGATGTATCAACAGCTGTTCATTCAGGACAAAATGAGCACCTGAATCTAGAGGTACTATCAACTACTCCTGTTGGGATGGTTTTTAGTGATGACGGATCTCAGCTTTTTATATTAGAGGGTGATTCTGAAACACTCTTGAGCTTTAACTTGACTCAAGCATTTGATATTTCTACGGCGGAATACGCCGGTATAGCTAACACCTTGTCGCTTAGAGGGAGCTATTATCAACAAAATCCAACCGCCATCGCGTTTGACAATTTAGGCACACGTTTGTTCGTAATTGGCAATAAATACAAATCAGTTTTCAGATATGAGTTAGTACCAACTATATCCTTTTTAGAAAATAACACTTCATCAATTACTGATATAAATGCCAATGACGGCCTTGGAGGCGAAAACGATACAGACGTTGTCTATTCACTTGAGGGTGATGACAAGGACTTATTTACAATTGATGAATTTGGAACTATAGCGTTCAAAAGTTCTCCGGATTATGAAAATCCATTGGACTTAAACACTGATAACTCCTATGAAATCACTGTTGTAGTTAGCAATTCGATTGATAAATCAGAGGCGAGCATGCGTATTGTCGTGAAAGATGTTGCCGATAATCCTGTTTTTGTAAATGTCGGAAATGGATTTGACGTTTCAACTTCAGAACATGCAGGAGAGGCGCAAGAAAACTATATAGGCGGGCTGTTGCTGCGAATAATTGCCATGACTATGAATGAGGATGGTACACGGCTTTACATTCTTGATGGAAGGGAGAATCAGATTGTTTCTTTTCATCTTTCTACAGCCTTTGATATCTCTACTGCTCAATATTTCGGTGAAAATGAAGTGCTGTACGTGGGAGGTGAGGAGACGAATCCAAGTGGAATAGCCTTAAATCAGGATGGAACACAATTGTATGTGATTGGCGAAAATGATGATGCCATAGTCGTTTATACGTTATCTACACCGTTTGATTTATCAACTGCCACTTACGCGGGTGCGTCTGAGGAATTGAGTGTTGGATCAGAGGAAAGTGAACCAACAGGAATAGCATTCAATAATGACGGTAGCAAATTGTACGTAGTAGGGCAAGTAAGCGATGCAGTAAACGAATATGATTTAGCTACTCCCTTCCAGGTGTCTTCGGCAACATTTCTCGGTGTATCTGAAACATTGCTTGTTCGATCAGAGGAATCACGCGTTGAAGGTATGGCGTTCAGTAACGACGGGAATAGGCTGTTTATAGTAGGAAGTAGTCAGGAAACAATTTTTGCGTATGATCTTTTGATTCCTTTTGACGTTTCGACTGCCAGCTATGAAGGCATTGATAAATCGCTTGTATTGAATCGCATCGCTCGTCCGTTCGATGTATTGTTCAATGATTCTGGAAGCAAGCTTATCGTATCTGATTGGGCGTCTGAAAATCTGGTTGAATATCGATTGGCTTCTTCCATCGAGTTTTTAGAAAACTTATCAACTTCAGTAATTGATATAGACGCAAATGATGGAATGGGTGGCGAAAATGATATAAGTGTAACCTATAGTCTTTCTGGTGTAGATGCTGACTTATTTGATGTTGATAATGAGGGTGTTATCACTTTTTTTGAAACTCCTGATTTTGAGAATCCGAGCGATATAGATTTTGATAATTTGTATCAGTTTGAAGTAGTTGCCACCAATAATTTCGGATCTACCATTCAACAAGTTAGAGTAACTGTTCAGGATGAAAATGATACTCCGGTCTTTGCAGCATTTGGTATGGGTTTTGACGTCTCAACAGGTGTTCATGCCGGTGAAACGGAAGAATTTAATATCCCTACAATGCAAGACTACCTGACGGAAGACTTGATATTTAGTGCAGATGGAACGCAGCTATTTATTCTTGGTAGGGCAGACAAGGCAATCCTCTATTACGATTTACTCGTGCCGTTCGATGTGTCTACGGTCGTTTATGCAGGCGAAGATGAGGAATTGTATATTGGAGATGTGGAATCTGATCCCAGAGGAATCAGCTTCGATAATTCAGGAATGAAACTTTTTGTGATCGGCACTTCAAAGGATGCCGTGATTGAATACTCGATGACCACACCATACGATATATCTTCTGCAGTATACACAGGTGTTGATGAAGAACTTTACATCGGAAACAATGAATCTTACCCTCAGGGAATAGCATTTAGTCCGGATGGAAGCAAATTATTCATTACTGGATCTGCTGGTGATGCAGTAATTCAATATTCGCTAGAGATTAGCTATGATGTTTCATCAGCTGATCCTGATATCGAGCGGTATTCAATACAATACCAGACATCATCGCCAACTGATATAGCACTCAGTTCTGATGGCCATAGACTGTTTATTATGGAGTCATATTCGAGGAGTATTATCGAATATAGCATGGATGAGGCTTTTGACTTAACATCAATAGAATATGCGGGAGATGCGGAAAGACTGTATGTAAGTGATCAAGAGTTGCAACCCCGAGGTATGACTTTTAATGATAACGGTTTGAAGTTATTTATTCTGGGATTGTATGATGACTCTATAGTAGAATATGATCTGGTACCAGTATTTCATACAAATGAAAATGAAACGCAATCTTTCGATATTGATGCGAATGATGGAGTCGGTGGTGATACGGATGTAAGTGTTTCATATACTCTGGAAGATGGGGATGGGTCTTATTTCGAAATAGACGAACATGGAATGCTTGCATTTCTAAGTCAGCCAGATTTTGAAGAACCCTTAGATTCAAATTTTGATAACATATATGAGTTAACGTTAACGGCATCAAGTACATCAGGAGAGACAAGTATAGCGGTCAATGTGGTCGTTATGGATGTTGATGATACACCTCCATCATTTATTTCCCCAAACGCTATCTCAATAAGCGAAAACACAGAAGGATTCATTTATACATTGGAAGCTGATGAGTTGGTATTCTATACAATGGGTTCTTCACAGGATGAGGCATTATTTAATCTTACTGTTGATAAACTAAGCTTCATTGAAGCACCTGATTATGAAAATCCACAAGACGTCAACACGGACAATAGCTATCAACTGACTGTTATAGCCACGGATCTAGCAGGCAATAGTAGCGAAATGGAATTGACCATAACAATTACAGATATTGTTGATGAAACTCCTCCATCCTTTATTTCCCCAAATTCTATTTCAGTCAATGAAAACACAGAAGGAATCATTTACACATTGGAAACAGATGAGGAGGCATTCTATGAAATTGGTTCTTCTCAAGATGAGGCATTATTTAACCTCACCATTGATGAACTAAGCTTCATTGAAGCACCTGATTATGAAAATCCTAAGGATGGTAACGGGGACAATAGCTATCAGCTAACTGTTAAAGCTACGGATTTAACAGGCAATACTAGCGAAATGGAATTAACCATTACCATTACAGATGTTGCTGATGAAATGCCTCCAACATTTATTTCATCAAGTTCAATCTCAATCGATGAAGGCACCGAAGGATTCATTTACACCTTGGAAGCGGATGAGCAGGTATCCTATGAATTAGGTTCTTCCCAGGATGAGGGACTATTTAACCTCTCGATTGATAAGCTAAGCTTCAAAGCAGCACCTGATTATGAAAATCCAAAAGATCGTAACAAGGACAATCGCTATAAACTAACCGTTACGGCCATTGATTTAGCAGGTAATAGCAGCGAAATGCAATTGACAATTGTTGTTTTAAAAATTGAAGAGCCTTTAGCTGTAATTGAAGAAGACCAACTAATTGCATATCCCAATCCGTCAAAGAATTATTTCAAAATTGAAACGTCAAGTATTTACGAAAGAGTAGTACTATATAATCTTGCCGGTGAAATTATTAGCGTGTTTGAGCCAAGTAAAAATCATGTGTATTCATTAAAAGGGATTGCATCAGGTTTCTACGTTATTTCTATCGAGGATGACTCAGGTAAGAAAGATGCACAGTTTAGAATACAAAAGCTAGACTGATTTGCTTATGGCGATATAGTACACTGCGAACCCGTCGCATTTAGATTGCTTTCATGATTGAATTTTCCTTCTGCTAGTTGATGCAAAAAGTGGAAATTAATTTATAAATTGCTAAAAATAGATCAACATATTTTATAGTCATATATTCAAATGGCAAGCTTTGGGCAATTCATAAAACTTGAAAGAGAAAAGAATCAGTGGACTCAGACTGAATTTGGTGCCAGAATAGGAATCAATACCAGTGCAATCTGCAGGATTGAAAATGGAAGCCAAAAATTCAGCAAATCAAAACTCAATGAATTGGCTAAGCTTTTTAAGCTTCAAGAACAAACAGTTACTGATTTATTCTTTGCGGACAAATTCGCTTCAGAAGCTCTAAAATATCAATGTTCTGACTCAATTTTTATAGCGGCAGAAAAAGCGGCTAACTACATAAAGAATACAAACTCTGAACAAGGAAAATTTGATTTTGAAAATGAGTAATAAGTTGAATGCTGTTGATTTGTTTTCTGGCTGTGGAGGTTTTTCATATGGGTTTCAGCAGGCCGGCTTTAATGTCATTTTGGGAGTTGATAATTCTCAAATAGCATTGGATACATTTGAAAAAAACCATACTAATTCTAAAGGGCTTGTATTGGATCTTCATGAGGATGCGGCAATAGAAACCATAGTCAAAGAAGCGGATGGAAAGAATATAGATGTAATAATCGCAGGTCCACCATGTCAGGGTTTCTCTTTGACAGGCACAAGAAACGAACATGATGAAAGGAATTCATTGTTCCAGGCTGTTTTTAAGTTAGCAGAAAAAGTCAAGCCTAAAGCGATCATCATCGAGAATGTACCCGGTCTTTTGACATTATATGGTGGTAAAGCAAAAAATGGCATAATCGAGTATTGTGAAAAAATGGGCTATAGCTGCAATCCAAAGCTATTATTTGCTCCAGACTATGGGGTGCCTCAAATTAGGAAACGTGTATTTTTTGTTGCCTTAAGAAATGATTTAGGAATTTTTGAATTTCCCGATAAGACTCATACACCCGATAAATATATCGGATGCGAAGATGCAATTGGTGATTTACCAGATTTGGTTTCTGATTTAGGATCTGAAAGGCTTGAATATAATAAGCAAGCATTTACTTCTTATCAAAGAACCATGAGAAACGGAAATGAGGTA
>CAZWLS010000102.1:0-12181 GCA_964634415.1 uncultured Roseivirgaceae bacterium
CCACGGCATAATTATGGGATTGAGCAACACTATGAGATAAGGCAACAATATCAAGCTCTATTTTCTTCATAACCTAAAGGTATAATTCCATTCAATAACTTGCCAGAGGTTTATTTATTATGCCTCTGAAAAGGAGTGCAAATTTAATATGCCTTTTTAAATCTACAAATGATTATTCTCGATCAAAAGAAAGTCTCTGACCTAGTTGACTGTCATTTAGTTTGCCTTCAGAATATGCTAAGTGACCTGATACAAATGTTTTCTCTATTGATGACTTGAATTGATGACCTTCGAAAGGCGACCAACCACATTTCGCTAGAATATTATCTTTATTTACATTCCAAGGTTTATTCAAGTCCACAAGTACTAAATCGGCTTTGTAACCTTCACGAATATATCCTCGATCTTTAACGTCAAAGCACTCCGCAACAGCGTGACACATCTTCTCAGCTATTTTTTCGAGGGATATTTTACCTTGGTGATAAAAGTCTAGCATTGCTACTAATGTATGCTGAATGAGTGGACCACCTGACGGTGCCTTTGTATAAGGGTTTTGTTTTTCCTCTAATGTGTGTGGAGCATGGTCAGTTGCAATCACATCAATTCGATTATCGAGTAGCGCATTCCATATTTCATCTCGATCATCGGAAGACTTTACTGCTGGATTCCATTTAATGAAAGCTCCCTTCTCATCATAATCCTGATCACTAAACCATAAATGGTGAATACAAGCCTCTGAAGTAATACGTTTCTGGCCTAAAGGTTTATCATTCGAAAAAAGATTGGTCTCTTTGCCAGTTGAAATATGAAGTATATGCAATCTTGCATCACATTTCTGAGCAAGTTCTACTGCCTTAGATGATGACAAGTAACATGCCTCCTCATTTCTAATTATTGGATGGTATTTGAATGGAATGTTGTCACCAAATTGTTCAACGTATTTCTCAGTATTTGCTCGAATTGTCGCTTCATCTTCACAGTGCGTAGCTATTAATATAGGCGCATTACAAAAGATACTTTCCAAGGTTTTTGGATCATCTACAAGCATATTCCCAGTTGAGGATCCCATAAAAATCTTTATTCCACAGACATTATTAGGGTCAGTTTTTAATACCTCATCAAGATTCTTGTTGGTACTTCCCATGTAGAAGGAATAATTGGCAAGGGAATTCTGGGCACCAATTTGATACTTGCTTTCAAGCAACTCCTGAGTAATCGTTTGCGGATTTACGTTTGGCATCTCCATAAATGAGGTGACCCCTCCTGCTACCGCCGCTCTGGATTCAGTAAAAATATTTCCCTTATGGGTTAGCCCCGGCTCTCTAAAATGCACTTGATCATCAATAATGCCGGGAAACAAGTGTAAACCCTGTCCATTTATTACTTGATGATTGGAATCGGCACTAAGGTTAGGTCCCAATTTTTCAATTCTATCGGCCTTGATCAGAACATCTGTTACTTGAACCTTTCCTTCATTAACTACACTAACATCTTTGATTAAATACATATAACTATATCAAGATTAAATATTAATATTATGGAAACTCTAATTGGAATTTACCAATTTGACATGCCAGCAATAACTGGATAGTGCAAAAACTCCTGCAACAAAGGAAAATAAAAAAGAGCCATTAATGGCTCTAAATCCATGATTTACCGAAATTTTAAACTTTTGAAGTCTCATCAGGAATATTTTGAAGCGATTTTTTTCTTGGAAACCGCATTAAATAATTATACTTGTAAGAGGAAGATCGATTTTTATAGTCTTTCTTTCCATAGCTGGTTGAAAAGATCTTGTGGGGCAAATGCCCCACAATGATCAATTTCCTTTCAGCTCTTACTCTCCCGAAACCTTCTCCTCTTTTATCTTATCTACCTTTATTCTTTCAGCTCTATTGGCTATTTCCCACCCTGTATGGAATACCAGCCTTGCTCTCTTTTCCATTGTGTCAAATGCAATCTTTTCAACAGTATCAGTAGACTTATGATAATCCGGGTGTGTTCCATTGAAATAGAAAATAATTGGAACATTGTTTTTCGCGAAGTTGTAGTGATCTGATCGATAGTAGAATCGGTTAGGATCATTCTCATCGTTGTATGTGTAATCCAAGTCTAGATTAGTGTAAGTCTTATTCATTTTTTCTGAAAGATCATGTAGCTCACTAGAAAGCTTGTCTGAACCGATCAAGTAGATATAATCCGAATTTTCTGAATGAGCATCATCCACTCGACCTACCATATCGATATTCAGATTTGCAACAGTATTTTCCAATGGGAAAATTGGATCAGTATCTGTATAGTATCTTGAACCCAATAGGCCTTTTTCTTCCCCAGTTACGGTCATGAAAAGAATACTTCTCTTAGGACCTTTTTTCTTTTTTGCTGCCTCAGCAAACGCTTCCGCGATTTCCAGAACAGTTACAGTCCCAGAACCATCGTCATCAGCACCATTATGAATTTCGCCATCAATAATTCCGACGTGATCATAGTGTGAGGTAATTACTAATACTTCATCTGGCTTTTCTGTTCCCTTCAAAAACCCCAGAACATTTTCCGTTCCGACAGGCTTGTCCAGATAATCCGCATTAAATATCACCTGTGCCTCATCGCCTGCAGAAATTGAATCAAACTCTTTTCCAAACATCCATGATGCCATAGACTTATCAACCAAAATCAATTGAGTCGCGTCATTGTCTCTCTTATCCATTCTTAAAGAAGGTCTTTTTAGATAAGGAGAGTAGTTAGTGATAAAAGCATTAAACTCTTGATCATTTTTCAAAACGACGATTACACCTTCAGCACCAGCTTCTTTGATTTTTTGAGCTTTCTCTTGTAGTCCTCCTAGTGCATCAGCTGCAAAAACAACATACTTACCTGCAAAGACAGACTCATCGCTATCATCGTCTGTCATTACAACTTTGATGTATTCTTCACCACTTGTTTCAGCGCTTGAATAGTATACAAAATCCTCAAAGCCGATTTTTTTGTCATCACCTATTCGGAAATATACAGATCCGATTGCAGACTCTGTTAGATCAAATTTTTGAAAGTAAGAACCATCTACTGGCGCCTCAAAACCAAGAGATTCAAAATGCTTCGCTATGTATTCCGCCGCCATTTTTTGTCCTTTTGTTCCTGTTTCTCTACCCTCATACTCATCAGAGGCTAATATTGAAAGGTGAGTTTTAAGATCTTCAGCGGTAATTGTCTTGGCATATTTCATTGCCGTTTTGTCCTGAGCAAGCAGTCCAAAGGCCACAACAAGGCCTATCATGTAAGTTATCTTTCTCATTATTGTATAACGTGTTAAAAATCAGCAGTAAAGCTAAATAATTTTATTTCTGGTAAACCAAACAATTACACTAATGGTTAGGGCATAAAATACTTTTTGTAGTGAATGTCGTGACGTAAATTTGCGGCCTCTAAACGGTACCCCTTGATGAAATTAAACCTGAACGATCGAGTTGAGTTTGAAAGAAGGCACAATGGTCCTTCGGACAGTGAAATCTCAGCAATGTTGCAAACAATTGGCCTCAGCTCAGTTGATGAGTTGATCAATGAGGCTATCCCAAAACCCATTTTGAAGGAAGATCCACTCAATCTTCCTCCTGCCCTCAATGAATTTGAATACTTAAATTGCATGAGAATAATTGCGGAGAAGAACAAAGTCTTCAATTCATTCATTGGACAAGGGTACTATAACTGTGTCGTGCCCACAGTAATTCAGCGCAATATCTTGGAAAACCCAGGGTGGTATACTGCATATACTCCTTACCAAGCTGAAATTGCACAAGGAAGATTAGAAGCGCTTATCAATTTCCAAACTATGGTTATCGATCTGACAGGAATGGAAATTGCCAACGCTTCATTACTAGATGAAGGAACGGCTGCTGCAGAAGCTATGTCGATGCTGTATGGATTAAGAAAAGGTGAGAAAAAAACTGCCAATAGATTCTTAGTTGATGCACAGGTTTTTCCGCAGACATTAGATGTATTAAAGACCAGAGCTCTACCTTTCGGCATAGCCCTTGAAGTAGTTGATTTGGCAAACACGGATGTTACTGCTTCTGACGTATTTGGAATATTCTTCCAATACCCTAATAATTCTGGCTCAATAAAAGATTGGTCTGCAATAGTCGCTGCAGCTGAAGAAAGTGGCGTTTTCACCGCTTGTGCAGCAGACTTGTTGGCGTTGACACAACTTACGCCTCCAGGAGAATGGGGAACAGATGTTGTTGTTGGGACAAGTCAAAGGTTTGGTGTTCCAATGGGATATGGTGGTCCGCATGCTGCATACTATGCCACTAAGGAAAAATTTAAGCGATCTATTCCAGGTAGAATTATTGGAGCATCTAAAGATGCTCATGGAAATGATGCTTATCGAATGGCTTTGCAAACACGTGAGCAGCATATTAAGAGGGAGAGAGCAACTTCTAATATATGTACCGCACAAGTGCTCCTAGCTGTAATGGCTGGTATGTATGCTGTTTATCATGGGTCCTCAGGGTTAAAGCAAATAAGTGCTCGCACGCACGGTCTTGCCAAAGAAACAAGCAATGCTCTGGCCCAACTTGGCTTCGAAAATCAAAATGACGTCTTCTTCGATACGCTAAAAATATCTTTGGATGCAAATCAAATTACTCGTCTAAGAGAACTAAGTGAAAAGTCTGAAATTAACTTTAGATACTTTGAAGATGCTGTCGGAATCTCGTTTGACGAGTCCCACACTGTTGATGATGCAAATGCTGTTGTTAATCTTTTTGCACAAATTGGCAATTCAAACACTATCAAGATAGCGGAAGACGCTGAAGTTTCTTTTCCAGAAACCCTATCTAGAAAATCAACTTTCATGGAACATCCGGTATTCAATCAATACCATTCTGAACATGAATTGCTTCGTTATATGAAGCGTCTAGAAAACAAAGACTTATCACTCGTACATTCGATGATCTCGTTGGGTTCATGTACAATGAAACTGAATGCAACATCTGAGATGATCCCAGTAACCTGGTCAGAATTTGGGAATATCCATCCTTTTGTACCAAAAAACCAGGCGGAAGGCTATTCAGAGCTTATTGGTGAGCTTCATGATTGGCTTGTAGAAATTACAGGATTCCATTCTGTATCATTCCAGCCTAATTCCGGTGCTCAAGGTGAGTATGCTGGCCTAATGGTCATCAAATCATATTTAGAGGGTACCGGACAGCCAAACCGAAATGTAGCTTTAATACCATCGTCTGCTCACGGCACTAATCCGGCTAGTGCAGTAATGGCCGGAATGCGTGTGGTGATTGTAAAATGTGATGACAATGGTAATATTGATATTGCAGATTTAAGAGAAAAAGCTGAGGCTCATAGCGAAGATCTGGCTGCTCTTATGGTTACATACCCTTCAACCCACGGGGTTTTCGAGGAAGCCATTATAGATATCTGTGATATCATTCATAAAAATGGAGGTCAAGTATATATGGATGGCGCAAATATGAATGCTCAAGTAGGCCTTACATCTCCTGGCATTATTGGAGCAGACGTTTGCCACTTAAACCTTCACAAGACATTTTGCATACCTCACGGTGGTGGCGGTCCCGGTATGGGTCCAATTGGCGTAGCAGAACACCTTACTCCATATCTACCTGGTCACGTTACTGAAGATAGCAGTAACCCAGCTATATCAGCAGCACCTTATGGCAGTGCTAGCATCTTGCCCATTTCTCATGGATACATTGCTATGATGGGCGCTACTGGTTTGACGAATGCCACTAAAATGGCAATCTTAAATGCAAACTACATTGCCGCAAGACTAAACGGTCATTACCCTGTTCTCTATACAAATGACAAAGGCCGAAACGCGCACGAATTGATCATAGATTGTCGAGAATTTAAAAAGTCTGGTATTGAAGTAGAAGATATTGCGAAGAGACTTATTGACTATGGATTTCATGCGCCAACAGTTTCATTCCCCGTGCCTGGAACCATGATGATTGAACCAACAGAAAGTGAGGTTCAGGGTGAATTAGATAGGTTCTGCGATGCAATGGTATCAATCAGAAAGGAAATTCAGGAGGTAATTGATGGCAAGTCTGATTCGATGAATAATCCGCTGAAAAATGCGCCTCATTCATATAAGACCTTGGTAGCAAATGAGTGGGGTTATCCGTATTCGAGAGAAACTGCCGCATTCCCAGCAGAGTATGTTAGAGAAAATAAATTCTGGCCTGCTGTAAGCAGAGTTGACAGTGCCTATGGAGATCGTAATCTTGTTTGTAGCTGTCTACCGATTGATGCCTACGAAGAATCAGGCGTTGAAGCCTGACTTAAAGTCTCAACAAAATAAAAAGCCCGCTAACTATGTTAACGGGCTTTATTTTTAGGTTAGGTTGGTCAATCCAATTGTGCAAGAAGGTCTTTAGAGGTGATCTTATCCATAAACTCCTTCATCTTCTCAGTCTGTCCCTCACATTTATAGCAGTAGGCCATTATGAAGTTCTTCATTTCGGCCTCCTCCATCTTATCCACTTTTTTCATCGCCTTTTTATAGGCGCCCCTATATGCAAAATTTAAAATTAAATTGAATTCTGCTTCTTGAGCCAAAGCATCCGTTGATGCTTCTTTTTGTACCATCTTAAAAAAGTTGTCACTCGCATTCAGCATGCCTCGTTTCAACCTCACATTTTCTGTTTCTTTCACTAAATCTTGATACCAGGCGCCCATACTGAAGTAGGTGTTTTCGTCCGCAGTTTCTTTTACTAGTTTCGTGATCTGCTCAGTCGGTGCCGGTTCATTTGGGAATTCTTCGAAAGCCTTCATATAAACACTTGCACTTCTATATCCAATTTCTTCCCATAGAGCTTCTCCAGAGGCATCCATTATTATCACTTTTGGAATTGTGCTAGCCCGATATCTCATCGCTATCTCACGATTGGAATCTACATCGACCTTCAAAAAAATGAACTTGTCAGAATGGGCAGCCATTTTTTCAGTCTCCCACATGTCGGAATCCATTTTCTTACACGGGCCACACCATACGGCCCAAAAATCCATAACAATAAATTTGTTTGCTGTTAATGCCTGTGCTCGAGCCACATCATAGCTTCGAACCCAGTTGACTTGAGAATAAGCCAACGTGCACCCTATAGTGAATAGGGCGAATACAAATATTCTCTTCATAATACGTGTTAGGTTAAGTACTTCTCAATAAAGATAAATAATAATTTACCAAGTACATCACCTGTATCAATGAAGCGAGCAGCTAAACTTAGTTGCACAGCCTGATCTCAAATGATCCTTCTACGGTGTTATTATCATCCAGTACTGCCTGTAGATATCCTATAACAACCAAATTATCGATAGCATAGACTTCCATAAAACCACTGGTGGCTATCAGACTCCGAGATGGAGAAATGTCAAATGAGACCTGAACCTGATTATTATCTACTGCTTGAGGAGCCACAAAAAAACTACCCTCCGAAGGTCTGAAAATAGCCTTAATATTCCTTAGAGAGGGGGCGGGAAGCGCACAGGGATCACTCACAGGCTCTTCACTAGATAAAAACCGAGCCCTATAACTGAAGTCTGATGAAATCAAATACGCGTTTGCAGACTTATAGGTCCATTCTTCTCCGTTGATTTTACCCTGTAGTATTTGATCGGGAAGTTGTATATCATTGTCTCCACAACTAATTAGTACTGAACATAGAACCACCCAAAGCAGTACGTAAGTTTTTCTACATTTATCAACTTGGTTTTTAAACACTATGAAAAAATTCTTGCTCACACTACTGGTTCTTTTAATCGTACTGGTGTCCTTCGTTTTATACACTTTTTCTTCTACAGGATTCTTCCGTGAAATTAATAACACTGAAAACTATGATGTTATTGCCGAAATACCTTTAAGAGGTGCCGAAGATCTAACAATAAGCTATTCCGACAGGTTCATGATCATTTCGCAAGATGATAGAGCTGGAAGAAGAGATGGATCATATTATGGCTCCGGTTTGTTTTATCTATCCCTCGATTCTGGGGGTTTTAAACCCAAAAAGATTTCTGGAGACTATAAACTTCCATTCTATCCTCATGGTATAAGTATGCTAAAGCTTGATTCAGCTCATTATCAAATTCTCGCAATAAACCATGCAAAAAAACACAGCATTGTAAAGTTTGAACTCTTTGGAGATAGTCTTGTCTACATGGCTACTTATCGAGACCCTTCCATGATTAGCCCAAATGATGTTATAGCGCTTGATGAGGAATCTTTCTACTTTACCAATGATCATGGCTATACCAGCAAATGGGGAAAACTAGCGGAAGATTACCTTGGTGTAGCTGCTTCAAATGTTGTGCTTTATGATGGAAAATATCAGGTAGTAGCTGACGGAATAAAATATGCTAACGGAATTAACATTAGTAAGGATAGATCTCAACTGATCGTCGCTTCTCCTCGAGGTTTTTCATTACTTTATTATGACATTAAAGAAGATGGCTCTCTCATTGAAGATAGATCTCTAGATGTAGCAACAGGTGTTGATAATATAGAGTTGGATCAAAACGGTGATCTGTGGGTCGGTTGTCATCCAAACCTTTTAACCTTTGCTAGCTATGCAGCGGGGAAAAAGGAACTAGCTCCTTCTGAACTAATTAAAGTTACTGGCAATGATGAGGTGGAGAGCTTTTATGTAAATGATGGATCCCTGGTGTCTGCAAGTAGCGTTGTCGCTCCATTTAATGGATTGCTATTCGTTGGCACTGTAATGGATGATCGATTGGTTGTACTGAAGAAGAAGTAAAAAAAAGCGACCATAATGGGTCGCTTTGCTAATTTATCCTTTGCGTAAATAAATGTTTCCGCTGATGGTCTCGAAGTTGGATTCCATGCCTCCGTCACTGATCCTCCCTCGAATATCTTGCCCTACTATCTGCCGGAGTCCTTTTTTTCCGTAGGGATACTTGATTTCTATATCCGAATATATTTCGCCAGATATCGTCTTTGCTTTAAAGTCCATGCCGTTTCGTTGAGGAATCGTCACATCAATTGCGCCTGAAATTGTCTTTAGGTTCATTTCTGATCCAAAATATTCAAACTCATAATCTCCAGATATTGTATTGGATCTCACTTTCAACTTCTTCGGCAAATACACCGTGTAGTTTAAGGTTGTTGTATAACTACAATTCTTCCACTTCTTACCATTCTTCTTTTCAATCTTGTCCCACATGTTCTCATCCATTGCTACATAAACAGTAGATCCAGACGTCTTTGTACTCAATGAGAATATATCATTGTCTTCGCCATCATTGATCTCTACCATTACCTCCACATAGACCTCGTCCTTATCCCAAATTTCAAATTTGATATCATCGGCAAAAGCAAAATCCAGATCGACCACCTCTTGTCCTGCAACTGGTACTGATGCAGTAACTTTCTTTGATTGTGCCCATGACTGAAATGCCACCAAAAACAATACTATTGTTAAAGCTTTCATATTACTCTGGTTTTCTCACGTAGATATCACCACTTACGGTCTTAAGCGTAACTTCTACTCCTCCACCGTTAAGTTTCCCAGTTGCATTTTGACCGCCAATTCTATTAATTTTTTCTCCTCCAAAATCAAAATCAAACGCGGTATATACTCCTCCAGAAATTGTAGACATTCTGAAAGTCCCTTTTGTGGATTCTGGAAATGTAACATCAATATCTCCACTAGTTGAGCTCAAAGAGGTCGGTGAAGAATTTGAGAGGGAAGTGAAGGTCACATCCAGATCTGAACTTAGTGTATGGGCTACAATTGGACCCGTAACATCTATTAGGTCTAAATCTCCGACTTGGCTTTTTACCTCAACCTCACCTGCCATGCTTTTTATCAGTACATCTCCTGCTTGCCAAGAATTATAATTAATCTTCAACTTGAGATTCTTAGGGAGGTAAAGTGTATAATCTGCATCATTGGCAACATTGTGTGCAGCAGAAAGAGAAACTGTGTTCCCTTCTTGCTTCATGCTTAAGCCAACTCCAGTATTTTCTGGTCCAGTGGCCGATAGCGGTTTTAGTCCTTTTGCTTTTTCTGGAAGTCCTCGATAGTTCCGACTTTCTATTTTAATATCTGATCCAGCAACTCCCTCGATCTTCAAATCTGCACTTAGGTTATCAATCACCAACCATGTTTCTGTTGCATCTCCTTTTACAGAAAATGTGTAGGATTTTGATCTACTATCCTGAGCCATACTGCTAGAAAATACTAGTAGTAATAGTCCTGTTATTATCGTTTTCATTTTTATTGTCATTTAAGTTTTAGTCATTTGAATAAGTACCGGTATTTTTTTTAAGTCAGCACCTGAATAGCAACTTCTGCTTGCTGTTTTACCTCAGGTGATACTTCTTTATTTTTTATAATGTCTTTTAGTGGTGCTATTGCACTTCGTTCTTCCGCTTTTACCAAAATGGAGATGAGAGAAATTTGAATAAGAGGGTCTGTTTGAGACTCCAAAGACTTTACTAGCTCTGCCCGAACCTCCGACTCTCCAATGAATTTTTCCAAAGCCTGTAATGCCGCATATCTCACATTCGGGCTTTCATCAGAATTTAGTGTGGTAATTAATGTGGATATTAATTCCATGTTAAGCGTTGACTTCTCTTCAATTTGACTAACAGCCATAATTCGCTCACTCGCTGAATGACGTTGAAGAGTGCTAGTAAGTGTTACTTCTCGTAAGGATTGAATCTCTTCTTTTAGAAGGGCCAATTCATCATTTGAATTTCCTCCTGAAAGTTTTCCAATGCTAAACCCAACAATCAGAAGTGCGACTGATGCTGCAATTTGCATCCAAGACCAATTGCTTCTATTCCCACTGATTTTTTCGTTGATTAGTGCTTGTTGAAAGTTGGCTTGAATATGAGGTGGAACCTCGACTTCTTGCACATTTTCAATTATGCCAAGCATTTCTTTGAGCTCATTGAATCGATGCGCTAGGTCTGCTTCCCGATCTATTCTATCGCTCAGTTCCGTGTTTTCTTCACCTTCAAGAAGGGCGATTAACTGTTCATCTGTAATTTCTTCTTTCATCGCATTCAATTTCATTCTTCATTCAATTCAAAATAGATATCCCTTAACTCCTTAATTGTCCTATGGACCTGGACTTTAATGTTGCTAACTGATGTCTTTCTCATATTTGCTATCTGCTCATATTTCATTCCCTCAAACTTGCTGAGGACCAATAGTTCTCTTTTATCATCAGGTAAGGATTTCATCGCTAAATGCAGCTTCCTCTCTCGTTCAATCTCTCCATTACCAGTTTCTTCCACCACCTCTGGCATCACTTCCACAGGATTGAACTTGTCCTTATGAACTTTCATTTTTCGAAAGTGATCCTTCACCATATTTCGAGCAATCTGAAAAATCCAAAACTGAACAGAATGACCATCCTTATAAGAATTACGATACTTCATTACTCTTATGAATAATTCTTGAGTAAGATCATCGCTGTCTGATTTATCGAGTGTAGACTTTAAGAAGTAGTTATAGATACGCTTACTAAATCGATTAAATACTTCATTTAAATAGTCCAACTGTCCCGATTTTATTAGAGACATTAACTGTTCATCTGTCATTTCCAAATTCTAACCAGGTTAGTCCCGAAAAGCCCGGGTGGTGTTTGTTAATTCAGATAAGTTACAAGAAAAGGAAAGGAAGGTTACAGAGGAATGTGAAATTTACCTAAGCATAGATTACTCCTTCTTTCCATCAACCATGAAATAGGCTATAGCAGCAGATAAAAAGGCTAGAATCGCACCAGTTATACACACCATTTTATAGACAGAGATAAAACTTTGCTTAAAAATATCATTAATGGAAGTCTGCAGTTCAATTGAATATTCTTTGGATGCCACTGCTTCTCCTAAGTTCGAGGCTTCGATTAAAATTTGAGATTTTATTTCATTCGATAGGCTCAAAGACTCAATAGATTCCATTACATAATTGCCGAAAAAGAGTACTACCACTGCACCCAATATTGCATTAGTGAATGTACCCGAAATCCTCGTAACGCTATTATTAACTCCAGAAGCAATGCCACTTTGACTATCATCAACACTGGACATTACTGCTGTAGTTAGCGGAACTACGGTAATTGCAATTCCAATCGCGAATATTATGAATGGTGGGAAAAATGTAGTCCAATATGCTGATGCTCC
>CAZWLS010000103.1:0-10858 GCA_964634415.1 uncultured Roseivirgaceae bacterium
AGGAAGAGCTTTTGCTAAAAGAAATTTGATCTGATTTGAGGGTAACGGATCATTTCTTTACGCTCTTGCCTCTGATATGCACTTCCAATACTGCAAGATGTTTACATCATTCAGCAATATGTTTACATGCATCTAAAGTGTGATTCTGAATTTTGAGTCATAATTAAAATGTAGAAGACATGTTTGGAAAAATAATTTCTGACCTTATGATCAAGCCAGGTAAGTCACCTGTCTTTGAGAATCCTGATGAATATGGGCTTGACTTTGAAGATGTCACGTTTAACGCCAATGATGGAGTCACACTTTCTGGCTGGCTCATAAAAGGTAGTAGTGACAAAGTGATTATTCAATCACACTTTGGCGTCCAATGCTCACGATGCGGGTATACCCAAGAAGGCAAAGGAATGTGGAAGAATACGCTTTGGACAAGTGATATTCATTTCCTTAATCAAGCCAAGTACTTTGTTGATGCTGGATATTCCGTTTTAATGTACGATTTGAGAAACCATGGAAATAGTGGAGAGGGGTCAACACCATGGGTTACTTGGGGAACTGAGGAGAGAAAAGATGTTCTTGCAGCAGTTAAATTCATTGCTAATCACAAAGATTTTGAGAATGCTTCAATCGGACTTCTAAGTATATGCATGGGAGCAGCTTCAACAACCTTTGCTTACGGAATGGAAGATGAGATCAAGCGCATTCCGAATGTGAAGGCTTTGATTGCTATTCAACCGCTTACTTATGATTATTTTGTTAAGGCAATGGGAATGCCTACAGCCTTCGTCAAAAGTGGAAACAAATACAATGAAGAAAGGAGAGGAGTGAGCCTAACTGGTGATTCTTTTTTACCTTATGCTAAAGATATTTCTGTTCCGACATTGGTAATTCAGAATCAAAATGATCCAATGACGAACATGGACATGGTAAAGCAATACTACGAAGACCTTAAAGTTGAAAAACAGATTTTATGGTTAGACCTTGAGAAGAAAAGGGGTGCTGCATATGATTGGTTAGGTAGGAACTCTGAAGAGGTGCTCGGTTGGTTTAATAAATACCTGAACTAATGGCAATTCTAAAATCAAAGCTGATGCTCATTATACTTATAATCATTGCCGTAGGGATCATTCTGTACTTCACAGGAAGAAAGTCAGTTCACGCTGAAATTACAATTGATACTAATCCCTCAGCCATATGGTCTGTATTGACTACAACTGATCAAATTCAAGAATGGAATTCGGTCTTAATACCTGTTGAAGGTGAGCTTAAGGAAGGAGAAAAAGTGAAATATGAATTTCGCCAAGAAGGTAGTGATCCAGCGGTCATGTCAGCGACCGTTATCAAAATGGAGGAACACAAATTGATCAACCAAAAAGGAGGTTTGACTGGAATTCTGACATTTAATCACACCTATAAACTTGAAGACACGGGAGACGGTGTGAAGGTCATCATTCACGAAGAATATCGAGGAATTGGTGTCAATTTTTGGAATCCTACTCCAGTTCAAGTTGCATATGAGAAATTGTTAAGGGAGTTGGATGAAAGAGTAAAAACTACTCTATAATGGGGGATATAATCAAAATAAAATCAGTTAGTCAGGTTCACGATTTCTATCAAATCAATAGACCTAAGCATCCGCTTATTACTGTGTTGCCTATCACAGATTACATGACAAACTATGATTATGGTGATCACACATATGTAGCTGATCTCTATCAAATCAGTCTGAAAAAAGGAATTGCTGGTTCAATGGTTTATGGCAGGAGTTCCTATGATTTTGAGGATGCAACGATGACATTTCTCAAACCTAATCAGGCAATTAAGATGGAAAACCAAGAGCGATATTCTGGAAGTTCTGGATGGACGCTGATCTTTCATCCTGATCTTGTCAGAAAGTCAGAGTTAGGAAAAGTAATTGAGTTGTATTCTTTTTTCTCTTATGAAGCAAACGAGGCACTACATTTATCAGAAGATGAAATCGAAAGTCTTACAGAAATTGTTCAAAAGATAGAACAAGAGTATAATCAGAACATAGATCGTCATAGTCAAAATCTAATAATTACCAATATCCAATTACTGCTTGATTATTGTACTCGATATTATGACCGTCAGTTTTATACAAGAACAAACCTTAACAAGGATTTTGTCACCAAGTTCGAATCACATTTAACTGCATACTTCAATTCCACTAAGCCATTGAATAACGGTGTGCCTTCTGTAGCCTACTTCGGCGAAGAATTGAATATGTCAGCCCATTATCTAAGTGATCTTCTTAAGAAAGAGACTGGACAATCAGCACAAGAACACATCTATTATCATCTGATTGAGAAGGCTAAAACGGAGCTCCTTGGAACTGATAATTCAATTGGTGAAGTAGCTTATAGTCTAGGGTTCGAATACCCGAATCATTTTAGCAAGCTATTTAAGTCTAAGACTGGTATGAGTCCAGCTCAATACCGAAATCAGAATTAATAGGAAGTTTCTTATGGGTATCAAAAAATTGTTGATCGATTTTCGACCAAACACAAACGCCTTTGAAAGGAACCGACTGGTAAGAATTGAAATGTCGAGAATTCAATTCAATGAAATAATTCGTGGCGTTTTGATTGGACATGATGATACTGTTTATGGCAATTGCTATGAGGATCATGAGTTAGAACTCGCAAAACGAATCGAGATTCATTATATGTAACCATGTCGCGAAATCATGCAGCGAAATGCAGGTTTTTGCAGGTTCTACACAGCATGGAAATTAGGTAAGTGATTGATTATCAGGATATAGGGGATTTAGGTCTAATGATTCGAATCCCTCCGACTCCACTTATAAAGGCTCACCTATCGGTGGGCCTTTTTTGTTTCGTCTTCGGGGCTTCCCTACAACCTGTCTTCTCACTAAAATGATCCAGTGGATCATTTCTTTACGCTCGCTTCTATCAATATATTGATTCTTTGCTTCTCGGCTAGCAGTTTAACAAACGTTCTCAACTGATTTATTTAGTTGTCAGATTGGATGGTGCTTGACCATCTCCCCAAAAAATTGTTCGATGTGGAAACGGTATTTCAATTCCCTTTTTATCAAAAGCAACTTTGAGTCTTTTATTGAATTCCCTACCCACTCCCCATTGTTCTATAGGAAGTGTTTTAATTCTAGCTTTCACCACTAATGCACTATCTCCGAACTTATCTAATCCGAAAATCTCCATCGGCTCCAAGATCTTCGCACCAAATACCTTATCTTTTTGTAAACTATCACCTACTTGCTGAATTGTCTCTACCACCTCATCTATATTCTCCTTATAAGCAACACCAATATCAAACACCATAGCGGACCATTCTTTTGTCATGTTGGCCAAAGAATCAATTTTCCCATTCTGAAAAGTGTGTACCACTCCAGATAAATCTCTTAAGGTGATGGCCCTTAGGCTAATACTTTCTACCAACCCACCAGTTCCATTGATCGCTACTACATCTCCAGTCCGGATTCTATCTTCAAGAATTATGAAGAACCCGCTTATACTATCTCTTACCAACTCTTGCGCGCCAAACCCAACTGCAAGACCTAAAATTCCTGCACCGGCTAATATTGGAGCAATATCGACGCCAAGTTCTTTAAGAAGAATTAGTGAAAAGATACCCCATAATGAGACCATAATGACACTTCTCGTCAGGCCCGAAAGAGTATCCGCTCGTTTTTCATTTTCAACAGAGTTGCCTTTACCTTTTACAATCTGCTTTTTTATGGTGTTTGTCGCTCTTCGAAGAATCTTTCTAACTAACCACCGAGAAAGAAAAAACAAGACAACAATCAAAAGTATTCTTGGTAATTTGAATACCGCCCAAGTAGTTAACGTGTCTAGATAATTTGAAATTAGTTCTTGATCAAATAGTTTATCCATCTAATAAAACTAGTGGAATTTGAGAATTAAATCATAGAAATTGAAGAAGCACAAGGAGCTGTGCAATGTCGATGTGATCTTATGAAAATCTCTCTTTCGTCAGTGGCCTTTTTCGTTTCGCCTTCGGGGCTTCCATGTAATCTTTCTCCTCTCTAAAATCTTTCACCGGAAGATTTTTAACACTCAGTTCTCTCCAACTCCAGTGACGCGAAACTTAGTTAGTGATAGACTACGCAAAGAGTGAAATATTAATTTTTAGCTAAGACTTTTACGATCAATCTTTCCACTCTCTGTTTTAGGAAGCTCATTAGTAAACTGAATAAACTTAGGGATTTTATACTTTGCAAGTTTACCCTTGCAGTACTCAAGTATATCCTCTTTGGTTATTTGATCTCGGGTATACACAAGGGCTTTTCCTACCTCACCCCACTGGGAGTCTGAAACACCTACCACAGCCACTTCTTCAATTGATGGATGCATTTGCAGTACACGCTCCACCTCAGCGGGATATACATTTTCACCCCCTGAAATGAACATGTTTTTTATTCGATCCTTAACAAAAAAATAGCCTTCACTATCCTGAACTAAAACATCACCGGTTTTAAACCATCCACTATTGAATGCTTCTTTGGTGGCCTTCTCATTCCTCCAATAACCTGGTGTGCAAACAACCCCTTTGAGCCATAATTCTCCTTCTTCTTCAATTTCAGCCTCGGTTCCATCTTGCTTCATCAACTTGACATCTACAAAAAAATTAGGAGTTCCTATCGATCCCCCCTAGGCGTAGGTTGTAGCTATGCCTTATTATCCCTTTCTATCTCATATCAGTTTCTAATTGACTTCAAATTCTTTAAACACTTCTACTTCACAAAAAAAGGCCGACCCAAAGAGCCGACCTTAATCGCAATAGCTATACCTAGCTAATGCTTCCTTAGTTTGCCTTTATTATTCGCCTCTTGATGGTTTTTCCTCCTTGATCAATAAGGATAAGGTATACTCCTTCAGAAAGGGTTTCAATATTCATGCGTACAGATTTACCTTGTCCTTTATCCATCATTTTTCCATTTACATCTGTCAATCTTACCTCAAAAGCCATATTGGATTCGACGTTCAGGATATTGGAAACTGGGTTTGGATATATTGAAATACTTAAATCATCTTCCAATCCAAGCGGTGTCTCCATGACCGTAATTGTAAACGTTGTTGTTTCAGTTTGTCCATTGCCATCATCAGCAGTCACAGAGATGTTCGATGTGCCTATCCCCTCTTCAGTGACAGTTAATGCAGTCCCTGAAACAGCTACTGTTACCACAGAATTATCTCCAGAGATTGCGGTATAGCTGAGCTCATCACCATCCATGTCTAAGAACACATCAGTGAGATCAATGTCAGAGGTAGCAAACCCTTCATTGTAGCTTTGATCCGCAATTGGATTAATTACAGTAATGCTTTCATTCTCATTGGTTACGGAAATGGTAAATACCTCTTGATAGGTCCCGCCGTTTCCATCGTTTGTCTCCACACGTACTGAATAACTTGATTGAGTTTCAAAGTCAAATTCATCTTGAGCGATTAGTTGATCTCCAGAGATCGTAAAGGAGGCATTGTCCGTATCTCCAGTTCCTGTCGAGAGGCTGTAAGTATACGTCTCTCCTTCGTCTTCATCAAGTGTTGTCAATGACCCAATTAGATCGCCTGCTGAGTTATTCTCCTCTATTGTACTGGTACTTAATTCTATGCCGGTTGGTGCTTCAAAAACGTTGTTGACGGAGATCGTAAAGACCTCTTCTCTTTCCAATGAACCATCATCCGTTTTAACGCGTATGCTCAGACTGTTTTTAGTTTCAAAATCAAAGCTTTCAGAAGTTAGCAACTCATTATCTGAGATGGTGAAAGATGAATTATCGGTATCACCAGTGCCTGACACCAAGCTATATGTGTAGGAACCGGAAAGGTCTTCACCAAATGTTGTAAAGCTTCCAACAGTGGTTCCTGTTGATTCATTTTCATCGATAGCATCATTGCTGAGAGTCAAAGAACTGATTTGCGCAACCAAATCATTGATAGCTATCGAAAATGCTTCTTCATAAGTTCCACCATTGCCATCGTTGGTTTCAATCCTAACCGAATAACTATCCTTGGTTTCAAAATCAAAGATTTCAGCACTTACCAGATTACCCCCTGAAATAGCGAATGAGGCATTGTCAGTATCACCGTCGCCCGATACAAGGGTGTAAGAATGCATCTGCCCATCGTCTTCATCGATTGTGCTTATGGCCCCAACAACTGTTCCCAATGGATTGCTCTCGTCAATAGTTGTGTTGTCCAATGAAATGTCAGTCGGGTCTTCGTTTACATCATTAATGGTAATAGTAAATTCTTTCTCAAATATCTCTCCATCCTGATCCTGCACTGAAATATCGAATGTAAAGGTGTTTTTAGTCTCAAAGTCGAGTGCGATGAAATCTGTAGTCACCAAATCATTGCCTGAAATCGCAAATGATCTCCAATCGTCATCTTCGAGAACAGCTACTACATAAAAAGTAAAGCCCTCATTGAAATTTTCATCCAGAGCTGAAAGACTTCCAACCACGGTTCCTGCACCACTACCCTCATCCACTGAAGTAGAAGAAAGTAAGATGTCCGTAGGCGTAGCAATGGCTTCGGTCACAGCAACATCCCACTCTGTGATGGTGCCATCTTCAGCAGTAACTGTATACACTAGTGAATTTGTGAAATCTTGTGCAATTCCAGTGTTTGGAGAAACAGTAGCGCCTGACGAGACAGTTACTGTGGGCGCGACAGCCGCAATATTGGTTCCTGCCAAAGCCACCGCCTCAACAGCAGTTTCAGACGCATCGATGACAGCATCTCCGTCTATACCATCAAAAGTGAATGAAGTGATGTCACTTTCTGTGTATGGAGAAAAGTCTATACCTATTCCGCTGTTGTTATCAATAGCTGATTCAACATTATCGGCAGTATAGTTTGAAAATGCAGAATTGCTAAAAGAGAATACCAGTCCATCGACATCTTGTAAGTCACCATGTAAATCTGCTGTTCCATCAATCGTCAGCACCGCAGAATATCCATCGGCATCTACTGTCAAAGTAGGCGTAAGTCCTGATGGCAGGTTTTCAATGGAATAGTCCGTATTGTGAACAAACGATCCTCCCGCATTACTGAATGGATCATCCACGACGTGAATGGTAAGTGAACCTTCCAGTTGCCCATCATTTGCCACCACTTCATTGAACCCACCAACGATTACATCATATTGACTGATGATAAAGTTGTCAGAGCCTAGTACAAATATTTTATCTCCCTCTATAGAGGTAGCAATACCAGTCCCGTAAGTGTCTTGGCCAGAAAAATCAAAGTCTACCCCATTGTATGTGGCTCCATCAGCAAGATCAAAAGGTGTGTTCAACGTGTAGCTCACTATTTCAGAGCTGCCCACTACGATAATGTGTCTGCCGTCACGCGAAATGGAGATCCCTGAAGGATAAATCTCATTGCCTACATAATATGTGAATTCAAAGACTACCGATGATAGATCGAAAGGTGTAGGTAAACTAAATTGATAAATATTGTTTCCTCCTTCACCTGCTAAAAACATTTTCGATCCATCATAGCTAAATGCAAGTCCATAAGCGGACTGATCTATCGAAGAAACGTTATAGCTGTTGCCACTGTATGTAGCAGTAGAAAGATCAAATGCACTTGATAAGTTGTATTGCACAATTTCATACATATCAATTGATGTGATGAATAAGCGCATCCCATCAGGGGAGAATGCCAAATCCTCAGGAGAGTCTGCATTGACGGATAGATCTAAAGAATTGCCTGTATAGGAGAATGTACTGGACAGATCATATGGTATTGAAAGGCTGTACTCAAAAATTTGACTTTCATCGCCTCCTGCCATAAAAATTCTCGTACCATCAGCATTTAATGCTATACCTGCGGCATAACTACTTTCTTGTCCGGCTATGCTTACCGAATTTCCAGAAAAAGTAGTTTGGTCAAGAGCTAAGGGATTCCCGTAAAACAATGCTGGATTATTGTCTCTAAAGTCAATCCCTATACCCGTATCAAATGCAGTAGCATCCATAACCGCCGATGCATCTCCACCTAAGAATGCTCCATCGCTGAATGTTAAAATAAGATCAGATACATCGTGAATATTCTGATGATCATTTGCCTGCCCATTGACGGATAAAGAAGCAACTATTCCATTAGCATCCACAGACAATTCTGTGCTTAGTCCTGCAGGAAGATTGCCAACCGAATAGTGTGCAGTAGATAGTGTGCCTCCGGCATTGTTGAATACTTCATCAAAAAGATAAATATCAATCGTTCCTGTAAGGCCACCATCATTGGCGCTGTTTTCAGCATAGCCACCTTTATCTACATCATACTCATACACCTTGTCATAACCACCGCCGAGCATGAACATCTTTGATCCATCAGCATTGAAGAAAAAATCTGAAGGACTCCAATCCTCCCTGCCTATATAAAAAGTGGAACTTACCGCAACATCTAGCGTGATATCAAAAGGTGCTGACAAATTGTATTGTGTGATATCATCACCATTACCACCGATAAGTAATAATTGTGTACCTCCTTTGGCAAATTCTATTCGCCCTGGATTGGTTTCTTCACTCGCTATATTCAAGGCTCCTTCAAAATTGACCGTACTTAATACATCAAAAGGAGTACTGAGACTATATTGACTTATTTGATCAGCTGATGTTCCTGTTATAAACATCTTGTCGCCAGATGCATCAAAAGTGATACTGATAGGGAAAGCATCCTCAGCCACTGTGTAAGAACCATCAAGAGTTACCGTCCCTGTAACATCAAATGGTGTGGTCAAAGTATATTGATAGACAGCATCGGTTGTATTATCCAGCAGGTACATTTTCGAACCATCATTGTTGAAATTGAATCCGAAAATATTGGTGCTAAGACCCGTTAGATCATACGGTGCTTCATCACTCGTCATCGATTCGTCAATTTGATATGGAGCAGAAAGACTGAATTGATGTATCGCTTTTGTTGCACCTCCTAGCAAGTAGAATTTTGTACCATCATTACTCAATCTCATTTGCAGTGGTTGGCTATCAATGGAAGAAACATCGATTGCTTCATCTAAATATCTAGCCAGAGTAGGATCAAAACCATTACCATAAAAAATGGATGGGGTATTGTCACGGAAATCAATTCCTACACCAGTGGGATCATTCACACCTGACACACTACTTGCATCAGCTCCCACAAACGCAGCGTTTGTAAAGGTGATAGCTAGTTCAGACACATCGTTGATGTCCTGATGGTCTGTCGCATTGCCAGTGAATGTCAAGGTAGCAATAGTGCCTGAAGCATCTACATCGAGACTTGGAGTAAGACCACCCGGGGAATTATTCACAGTATAGTCTGTTCCATGTGACAAGGTACTGCCAGCACTCGTAAATGCATCTCCTGCCAACTGAATGGTGAGGAAACCATCTACGCTACCATCATTATTGGAGCCTTCTCTAAATTGATCTGAAGGGATGGCGTATTGATTGATGTCTTGATTTTGAGATTCTGTTATATAAAATCTTATACCATCCGTGCTAAATGCAATTCCATTCGGGAAACGTTCTTGGGCGGCTATATTCAACAATATTCCATCGTAAGAAGCTCCACTTGTAAGATTGAACGGACTGCTCAAACTGTATTGATAAATGGATTTTGAAGATTTTCCAACTATGAACATCTGCGTCCCAGTAGCATTGAACGCGATGCCCTCTGGACTGGTATCTTCATTTTGAACATTAAAAGTACCATCTAAACCAATCGTGCTTATATCATAAGGAGTTGATAAAGTGTACTGATAAACTTCTTTGTTGGTTGAGTTTCTGACAATAAAGAGCTTTGCTCCGTCATCACCAAATGCCATAGAAGTAAGATTAGACACCACAGTTTGTGAGGACGCATGCGAGACACCTGAAGTAATGCTAAATGGAGTCGTTAAATCATAGACATTTACCTGATCAGAACTCCCAACTATAAACATTTGAAGTCCATCATCACTGAATGCTATTCCTTTTGGATTGGTCTCTTGTGCTGAAACAGTATAATCGCCTAGATAGGATGATGAGGAAGCAAGATTAAATGGCGAAGAAAGTGAATATTGATTGACTTTTGCATTTAGTCCACCACCATCAGATCCAATAATGAAGACACTAGATCCATCTGGGCTAAATGTAATATCATTAATATCGGACTGCCTTGATGATACCGGAACGTCAACTTCAAATGATGCTCCTTGCGAGAGGTTACTGGTGTTTCCATACGTGAGCGAGGGGCTTTGAGCAAAGGATATGTAGCTCAATACCGCTACCAAAAAAGTGAAAATCAAAAATTTGTAAACTAAGGTTTGTGTCATTGTATTGCGATTTAATTTCCGACAAACCTTATGAATGGATAGAAAAATATTGCCTGACCCCCGGGCTAGAATTTACCTATCCCGGGGGATAGTTTTTGTCAAAAACCTCTTATTTGAAGCTTAATCAAAGATTTTTATTTACGAAGACGAGAGCCTCTCTTCTGTTATTGACCCCAAGTTTTTTGTAAGTATTTCTCAAATGAAACTTCACTGTACTCCTTGATATAAATAGTTGGTTGGCAATATCAGTGTTGGTTTTTTCCTGAATAATTAATTCTAGAATCTCAAACTCTCTTTGGGTAAGTGGCTCGTTAAGTGCCTGATTAAGTTCTTGAAAATCCAGCTGCCTATCAAAAGGATTGAGGTTGATATCTAACAATCGCTTCTGTAATGCTTCGATTTGTAGTTCCTGCGCTTCTTGATCTGCTTTCCTTTGTATCACACCAACCCTTGCCTTGTAGATTACGAAACAAAACGCAAAAAATGAAGCACCCATCAGAAGGTAAAACCATGTGGTCTTCCAATAGGG
>CAZWLS010000103.1:10884-12112 GCA_964634415.1 uncultured Roseivirgaceae bacterium
TAACTTCTCCCCAACCGCCACCTGGGATTTGGGCTTTTACCTCAAAAGTGTATCCACCTCCTTTTAGATTGGTATAATTCGCAAAACGGTAATCATTTAAGATCCAATCCTTATCCTGACCTACCAATCGATAAGCATATTTTACTCTTTCAGGTCGATGATAATTAGGAGTAGCAAATGTGATTGAAAAGGAATTTTCCCAATAGTCTAGCTGAAGTTCATCGAGATAGTCAATCTTTTTTTCTGAACGAACATCTTCATGGGCGACTTTAAAAGACAAAAGATGAACCTCAGGAAGGTCACTGTTTTTCTCAATGGGTTCTTGACCTGTAATACTAAAGTACCCCCCGTAAGTTCCATAGTACACCTCCCCATCTATTACAGCTAGAAACCCTTCAGAATCTATTTTATGAGATTGGTCGTAGTTGATAAATTCCTTTTTAGAAGGGTCAAATTTGCTAAATCCCCTATCTGTATTGAGCCACATATTATCGTCCTTGTCAAAAACAATCTGTGAAACCGTATTTCCATCAAGTCCAGAACTTCTATCAAACAACTCTAAACTATCTTCCTTCATTCTAACCAACCCTATGCTAGTGCCAATCCAAATAACATCATCTTTTGATCTGGTAAGCGAATAGCATCTTTGTAGTTCACCTCCCAAAACGTCTAAAGTAACTCTGCTCGACTCGCCCGTAGTTGGCTTAAATTCCGTGATACCTTTCGTACCTCCAAACCACAATGAACCATCTTTTCGTTTGAGCACATCAAATTGCCAGTCAGCCTCGCTTTCATCAGGGCTATAGAGTGCCGTTAGTTTGTTAGTGCCATACTCCAACAACCAGGCATTACCATAAGAGGTTAGGATGATCGCATGAGATTCATCCCATTCACTCAATTCTCTAATGAAACTGGTAATTGCATCCGTATTGACCTCAGTGATCGAGCCATCTGCTTTGGCATACTCGTAAATTTTTTGATGCAGATCATACAGGTAAAGAGAACTGTCCGTTTCAATCATACCATACAGCCCGCCGATTTTTTTATCCAGTGAGAGAAATGTGGTTTCTCCAGTAATTTTATTTTTTCTCCATATTCTATCCAATTTGAATATATAACAGTTTGTGTATCTGGACCAACTCTGTCCTTAATAAAGTCAATTTTTTTTGACATATAATTTTCCATGCCCAATTTATTTACTGCTCTTCTATATCCATTAAAAAAAGCT
>CAZWLS010000104.1:0-12092 GCA_964634415.1 uncultured Roseivirgaceae bacterium
ATTAGTAAAAAAATCTTCCACTCCTACCTCAGATACATTCACTGCAGAGAATTACAACTTCTTAGCAGATGCACCATTGATGTATTGTGCTCCTGATATTGTAAGCAAAGAGATAGCCGGAGCAAATGTGCTTGTTTCTGTTTTCTCACCAAACAAGGTACTTTCTGCTGCAGATGTAATGGACAATATTGACGAACTCATGGAAGCTCAAGCTGAGTATCTCGGTGGAACTTTGCCTGTGGATCGATATGCATACTTGATCTACCTCCTAGACAACAGGTCAATATCTGGAAGTTTTGGAGCGCTAGAGCATTCTTATTCATCGCTCTACTCGTTACCTGAAATGGATCCTCAAAGAATCAGTCAAACAGTAAAAGATGTTGCCGCACATGAATTCTTTCATATCGTAACCCCACTTAATATTCATTCAGAAGAAATTCATGACTTCAACTACATTGAGCCAGAGATGAGTCAGCACCTATGGCTTTATGAGGGCGTGACCGAATATGCGTCACAGCATGTTCAAGTAAAATATGGTCTTTACGAACTCGAGGATTTTCTTGGTGAAATGAGAAGTAAGATGAATCAGCAGGAACAATACAATGTTGACATCCCTTACACTGAATTCAGTGAAAATATATTAGAACCCAAAAATGAGCGTAGATATGGAGATGTATACGCGGGCGGGGCGTTAATCGCATGGTGTCTCGATCTTACCATTATTAATTCCACAAATGGAGAAAAAGACCTTCAAGCAGTTCTTCGGGAACTTGCTAAGCAATATGGACCAATGAAAGCGTTCAAAGATGAAGAACTCTTTAATGAAATCGAAAAATTAACGAATAGTGAAGTACGGTCTTTTCTTGATTCATATGTAGGTGGAAGTGATAAGTTACCATATTCTGAAATACTTGGTTTAGCAGGATTCAACTATTCTGCTGAAAGTGATGAGATGGTAATTACAGCAGGTAGATTCATCCCTGATTTAAATGAAGACCAAGAGATTTATGTAGCCTCAATAGATCAAATGAATGATTTTGGAAAGGACTTAGGTCTGCAAGAGGGAGATGTATTGCTATCATGGCATGGAAATAATGTAACAGTCGAAACTTTTTCTGATGTAATACAATCCTACTATAGTGAAGCAGAAGCTGGAGATAAAGTGACAGTTATTGTTAGACGAGAAGTAAAAGGAAAAACCAAAGAGGTTAAGCTAAAAGCAAAAGCTAAAAAGGTAAAATCCTCTCAAAAGCATATGCTGACAGAGATTGAAAATCCGACTCCAGAACAAGCTTCAGTTAAAGCAATCTGGCTTGGCACTAGTAACTAATTTGAATTATCAAGGTATAATAACAATACAGACCTAAAAGCTATGAAGAGAAACAATAAAATTGCACTCATTAGTGGAGTAGCCGTGATAGCTATTCTAGTCCTGGTTTTTTCCGGGAACTCATCTGATTCTACTGCTGAAGTTGTTGTCGAAGTAGAACAAGGAGAATTTGTCATAGACATCATGACTTCCGGTGCATTAGATGCTAAGAATTCGGTCCCAATTAAAGGGCCTACAGGTCTTCGTAATTACCGAATCTGGAATGTTACGATCCAACACATAATTGATGAAGGCACCGTTGTTCAAGAAGGCCAATACGTGGCTAGATTGGATCCCTCAGAGCTTACAGGAAAAATTAAAGATGCTCAGTTAGAAGTAGATGAAACGCAATCTCAGTTTACTCAAACTAGACTTGATACTGCACTTACCATGCGTCAAGCTAGAGATGAGCTCATCAACTTGGATTATGCAGTGCGTGAAAAACAGCTAACACTAGATCAATCACAATTCGAACCCCCTGCCACTATCCAGAAAGCAGAAATAGAACTAGAGAAAGCTAAAAGATCTCTTAAGCAGGCTAAAGAAAACTATGAGATTAAGCGCCAACAAAATGTTGCTAAAATGCAGGAAGCTTCGGCTGAGCTTAGAGGTGATAAAAATGAACTTGAAGGTCTAATGAAGCTTTCACAAAGCTTTACAATTCTCGCTCCTCAAAGCGGGATGCTTATCTACAAGAGAAATTGGGATGGTAAACCTGTTAAAGAAGGCTCTCAGGTAAGTGCTTGGGATCCTGTCGTAGCAACACTCCCTGACTTGAGTAAAATGTTATCCAAGACTTACATAAACGAAGTAGATATTCGAAAAGTAAAAGCAGGCCAAGATGTTGAGATAGGATTTGATGCTTTTCCAGATAAAAAACTTAAAGGAAGGGTAACCAAAGTTGCCAATGTAGGCGAACAAAGACCTAATTCGGATGCAAAGGTTTTTGAAGTGGAAATCGAAGTATTTGGAACTGATCCACTATTAAAACCTGGAATGACAACAAGCAATAAAATCATTACAAAGACTGTTGAGGAAGCACTTTTCGTACCACTTGAGACCCTTCATTCTCAGCATGATTCCATTACTTATGTGTTCAAAAAGTCAGGCGGAAGTACGATCAAGCAAGAAGTTATAATTGGTGATGCCAACTCGGAAAATGTTCACATTATAGCCGGATTAGAAGTGGGCGATAGAGTCAACTTATCCTCTATCAAGGGCATGGAGAATGATGACGTTGAGCTCTTACCCGAAATGGATGGTAAGCGTAATAAAAAAGAAGAGGTAGTTGAAGCTCCTCAGCCTAATTCGCCACAAATGCCAAAAGGCCGCAGAGGCAGAAATTAAAAATGGATAAGGATAGAATCTTAGCCAATCTATGGATTGCTATAGAAGCGGTCCTGGCAAATCGCGTGAGATCCATTCTTACGGCATTAGGTATCATATTTGGTGTTGCTGCCGTAATAGCAATGCTTGCAATTGGAAACGGTGCACAACAAGAAATTCTGGAGCAGATAAAGCTAGTAGGCGTCAATAACATAATTATTGAGCCGATTGTCGAGCAAACCGAAGAGAATCTTGCAGATGATGAAACCGAGGCAAAAGAGAAAAAGAAGTTCTCACCCGGACTCACTCTTGAAGACAAAGAATCGATCAGAAGAATTATACCAGGTGTTGAGACAATCAGCCCTGAAATTCTATTGGAAACTTACATAATCAAGAATGGAATAAGAAGGTCAGCAAAATTAGTTGGCGTTGAGCCCTCCTACTTTGACATTTTCAATTTCACATTGTCAGATGGTAAAATGTTTAATGAAGTACAACTTGCCAAAGGAGAAGCAGTATGTATCATCGGAAAATCCATTAAATCAAAATTCTTTCCGTCTGAGAATCCAATTGGTAAAATGATAAAGTGCGGACCTAACTGGCTAAAAGTGATAGGTGTCCTCGACGAGAGATATATCAGCGAAAGCAGTATTAGCAAACTTGGAATTCGTGATTACAATATGGATGTATACACGCCATTACAAACAGTACTTATTCGTTATAAGAATCGAGCAATGCTGACAGAAGAGATGATACAAGGAGCAAATAGAGGCTCTGCCGGCTTCATCGTGTTTGGTGGCGGAGGTGGTGGTGGAAATAGCGATGATGCTCCTGCACCAGCTATTAATTATCACCAATTGGATAGGCTAGTTGTTCAGGTTGCAGAGACGGAAAAGCTCAACCCTACTGCTGATGTGATTGTGCGAATGCTTGAGCGAAAGCATAATGAGGTGGTCGATTATGAAATTGAAATACCAGAATTACTACTCAAGCAACAGCAGCGCACTAACGATATCTTCAGTTATGTTCTTGGTGCTATTGCAGGTATTTCACTCATTGTTGGTGGAATTGGCATCATGAATATCATGTTAGCATCTGTTTTAGAGCGCATAAAAGAAATTGGTCTTAGACTTTCTATTGGTGCTAAAAAAGCAGACATCATTAATCAATTCATGTTCGAATCAATGATGATTAGCATTAGCGGCGGATTCATTGGAATCATCTTGGGAGTAGTAATGGCATCTGCTGTCAGTCGATTCGCTGATATCCCTACTGTGATTTCATTCGGCTCTATTTTAATCTCTTTTGGAGTGGCGACAGCTATCGGATTGATATTTGGTATTGCGCCGGCAAGAAAAGCAGCTTTACAAGATCCTATTACCTCACTTAGATATGAATAAAATATTTACCGGAGTATGTTTGATCGCATGCTCCTTTATAGCACAAAGTCAGCAAGTGTACTCCCTGGAGAACATCATAGGCTTAGCACAGCAACAGTCGCCTCAAGCAAAACAGGCAGAGACAAGGAAAGAAAATAGGTTTTGGCAATACCGATTTTTTAAATCGAACTACAACCCGCAATTGGCAATAGGAGGAACTTTGCCAGGCTACCGGAGGGAGTTTACATCTGCCCCACAACCTGATGGTACGGTTAACTTTGTACCAGTAGAGTTAACTAACTCCACACTTAGGTTAGGGTTGAACCAACCTATTGCACTAACGGGTGGTAATTTATCTATAAATACGAGTGCTAACAGATTTGAAATATTGACAGACAACAATATTCAATGGAGATCCACTTTAGTAGATCTCACGCTTAATCAGCCAATCTTTGCATATAATCAGCTAAAATGGGACAAGAAAACAGAACCTATTCGATATGAAGAATCAAAGCGAAGCTATGTTGAAGAGATGGAGTTTGTTTCAAGAACAGCAGTTCAGCGATTTTTTGATTACTTGGATGCTCAAGTGAATTTTCAAATTGCAGAATTTAACCTAGCCAACAATGACACTATTTACAATATAGAAAAAGGCCGATATAATATTGGGACTGCTTCAGAGGACAAACTATTACAGGTAGAGCTCCAATTGCTTCGATCTCAACAAGACTTAGCTCAAGCTGAGTTGGACCTACAAACATCAAGATTAGGTTTAAGAACATTTATTGGCTTAAACGAAGGTGAAAACTTCAATTTATCCCTCCCGGAAGCAATTCCTATTTTCCCGGTTGACGAAACCATTGCGCTACAATATGCAAAGGATAATCGGTCGGATTTCATTGCATTCGAAAGACGCAGGCTCGAGGCAGATGCACAGGTAGCACGGGCAAAGGGTGAAAGATTTCAAATGAATTTGAATGCATCATTTGGCCTTAACAGCAGCGGTACCACCTTCGATGAATCTTACGTTGACCCTACAAGTCAGCAGATTGCCAATGTCACACTCAACATACCAATAGTTAACTGGGGTCGGAATGAAGCAAGGATGAAAACAGCAATTGCTAACAAAAAATTGACAGATTTCGTCATAGCACAAGAAGAGCAAAACTTTGAACAAGAGGTTATCACGCAGGTAAGACAGCTTGATGTTTTAAGACAACAAATTGAAATCTCTAAGAAATCTGACGAAGTGGCTCAGAAAAGGTATGAAGTGGCTCAAAACAGATACCTTATTGGTAAAATTGACATCACAAATCTCAATATTGCATTGACTGAAAAAGATACAGCAAAAAGAAGTTATATCAGTGCATTAAGAAGCTATTGGATTGCGTATTACGACCTAAGAAGGTTAACACTTTACGACTTTGCAAATCAAGAGCTCCTCTACACGATTGAAGATTGATTTCTATGAAACAGATATTGGGAGGGTGAAATAAAACGTAGCTCCCTCCCCTTCATCGCTTTCCACTTCAATCGATCCACCTTGAGATTCTATAAAGTCAGCGGATAGCATCATTCCCAAACCAGTTCCTCCTTCTCCTTTCGTTCCTTCTTCACTATCAACTATCGTGGAAAATAACCTACTGGCTTTCTCGACGGACATTCCTTTTCCACTATCAGTAAACTTGAATTTCTGGAATCCGCCAATAATTTCATCCTCAGCATGAATACTAATAGTACCTTGATCAAACGAAAACTTAATTGCATTCGAGAATAAATTCCTTATCACCATTCTTACACCATTCTTATCTCCCTTAATTGACAATTCATCAGGAAAGTCAAAAATCACCCGTAAAGACTTATGAGATATCTGATCTTCGAATAAATGAAGGACTTCATCAACAATTTCCTTGAATCGAAAGTGTTCATGCAGCACTTCTTCTCCCTTAAGCTGTGCGGTAGTCCAGCCCAATAGATTATCTAACATAGACTTAGTAGAGTTAAGTCTGGCTGTCATCAAAGGAATTAATGATTTGATTTGCTCAAAATTTGCGTCATTGTCACCTAACAATTCTAAAAAATTGTTGATAGCATTGATTGGGGATCTTACATCATGAGATACTACGGAGAAAAGTTTGTTTTTAAAACTATTGGCATCCTCTAATTCTTCGACCGCCTTTTCAAGAGACTCCTCCATCAATTTATGCCGCGTATTATCATGTGCGTTCACTACAACCGCTTTCTCCCCTTCAACCTCAATTGGAGAATATGATACACTAAAAAATCTTCGTCCTTGATCAAGATCAAACCAATCCTCATATCTGACTATCTCATTGCTTTTCAAGCATTTATCAAAATTAGGTTTGATAAGTTTCTGAAAATGATCATCCCCAAGTAGCTTTTCTATTTTAAGACCTTCAATGTCCGTAGCATTTTTACCAAATCGCCTAGCATACGTGTCATTTACGGCTAGATAAGTGTAGTCTGAACTTGCAATTGATAAAAAGTCGGTGGTAGAATCGGCAATTATCTCATACAACTTCTTTCTCGAAATTCCCTTCATTTAATACATTGTGGTGACATGCATTATAAGAGTTAAAGACTACAAAGGTTTTACTTAAGCAGTCTTTTTGTCGTTTACCTTGCAAAAGGTAATTATGCTCTTCGGTAAAACTAAAGATTCAAGGGATCAATCAAAGTTTCAATTTCCTCATCCCTTTGAAATATAACCACATCATTTTCAGCTTAGATCCCCCCTTCTTACGTCCCATTTCCATAGCATCCCATAGCTCTTCTGGAATTGCCTCCAGGCCATTAAACTCTCCGGCACCCATCAGCCACTCACCGCCGTCAATTGTTATCACTTCTCCATTGATATATGCAGAATAATCTGATACTAAGTAGGCTGCTAGATTTGCAAGCTCTTGATGATCTCCTACTCTTTTGAGCGGAACTTTAGTAGCTGGATCATATTTCTTTTTCAAATTTCCAGGCAACAATCTATCCCAAGCACCCTCGGTTGGAAATGGGCCTGGAGCGATCGCATTGCTTCTAATACCATACTTAGCCCATTCAACAGCTAGTGATCGTGTCATAGCTAATACACCGCTTTTTGCACATGCTGAAGGAACAACATATCCAGAGCCTGTCCAAGCATAAGTAGTAACTATATTTAATATGTTGCCCTTCTTTTTATTGTCTATCCAATCTTTACCCATCGCTAAGGTGAAATTATAGCTACCCCTTAAGACAATATCTACTACTGTATCGAACGCACGATGTGAAAGTCTTTCTGTAGGACTAATAAAATTTCCTGCAGCATTGTTTAATAAAACATCAACTCCACCAAACTTCTCCTTAGCCTCTTTGATTACGCGCTCGACCTGCTCATACTCTCTAACATCACAAGCTACACAGTGAACAGGATAACCTGTTTTATCGGTTATCTCTTTGGCTGTTTCTTCAAGCACTTCCATTCTTCTACTGGTAATTACCAGATTAGCACCTAGCTCTGAAAAATAGGCACCCATCGATTTTCCAAGACCAGTACCTCCTCCTGTGACAATTATAGTTTTACCCATTAAAGACTCTGGGCTGAGCATTCCTTGCGTATGATTCATTCGAAATAGTTTGCTAAGCAATATAGCCAAAGGAGCATAAAAAAAGAGGCGTCCGTATGGAGCCTCTACATTTGGCAGTGAATAGAGCGGTGAGTATCTAGATTCAAAGTACTCAACTTATCAATTGATAATCAATACCCACTTTTGGGTATTTTACACTCTTCACAATTTCTTAACATTCCACCATCGAAAGATCAAAAACATAGCGACAGCAAACACAGACAACATTGCAACAGCTAGAATTAACTTACCATAAATGATGCTCCCTATCCCAAAAAGGGCTGAATAAACACCTATTGTACCAATAAAAACGCTCATAAGACTTGTGACCAAAGATGATTCTCCTACGTTCTCAAATCGTTTCCATCCTATACCCGGTTGAATTTTATATACAAAATCTTGCAATTTTTCATCAGATTCTGGCTTTGTCAAAAAAGTAGTAATGATCCAGACTATAGTTGTAACGCAAGTACCAATAAGTAATTTGGCAGTAAACCCGTCGATGTACTGTCTAGCAAGCATCTCATCCGGAACCCACAATACCAAAATAAATGCATTGACCGTTGCAACCGTCATCCCTACAATTTCAGTTATTGCATTAATTCTCCACCAAAACCATCTAAAAAGGAAGATGGCTCCAGTTCCTGCTCCTGATAACAATAAAATACTAAAGGCTTGCGAGGCATTTTCCATAATTGTTAATGCCATCACTCCTGCAATAAGCATTAGCAAAACTGTTGAAATCCTTCCCACATTAACCAGTTCTTTTTGACTAGCATCTGGCTTTACAAATCGTTGATAAAAATCATTAACAACGTAGGAAGAGCCCCAATTTAGGTGGGTGCTAATCGTAGACATATAAGCAGCAATCAAAGAAGCTACCACAAGTCCAAGCCATCCAGGTGATAATAAAGTCAACATGACCGGGTAAGCAATATCGTCGCCTAGATACTGTTCGTTGATTTCAGGAAAAGCCGCCTTAATTGATTCTAAATCAGGAAATAGTATTAACGATGCTAAACCAACCAAGATCCATGGCCAGGGTCTAAGTGCATAGTGTGCAAAATTGAAAAACAATGTTGCTCCTACTGCGTGCTTTTCATCCTTGGCAGCGAGCATTCGCTGCGCGATATACCCACCTCCACCTGGCTCTGCTCCAGGATACCATACAGACCACCACTGTACGGCCAATGGAATAATAAACATTGAAACAACAAGTGAGGTGTTTTCTAAGTCTGGAATAATATTAAGCTTCCCGCTGAGTGACTCATTACTAATCAAAGCTGACAATCCACCAACATCTGGATGAGTGACAGCAACATAGGCCGCATAAATTGCACCAATAATTGCTATACTAAACTGAAAGAAATCTGTCCAAATAACACCCTTAATTCCTCCAAGAGCTGAATAGGCTGCAACTACCACAGAAGCAATAATCACAGTATGTAAAGGCGCCAATCCAAATAGAACAGATGAAATTTTAATTGCTGCAAGCGTCACTGAACCCATAATCAGGCAGTTGAAGAAGACACCCAGATACAGTGATCGAAATCCTCTTAAAAATGAGGCAGCCTTGCCGCCATATCTTAACTCATAGAATTCAAGATCTGTAAGCACTCCAGACCTTCTCCATAATCGTGCATAAATAAAAACTGTAATCATTCCAGTGATTAAGAATGACCACCATAACCAGTTTTTTGCAACACCTCCTTCTCTTACGAATCCAGTAACCAAATTTGGAGTGTCTGCAGAAAATGTCGTTGCAACCATAGACACTCCCAACAACCACCACGGCATCGATTTTCCTGCTAAAAAGAATTCAAGTGAACTTTTACCTGCTGTTCTACTAGCCGCTATCCCAATTAAAAGTACAACGATGAAAAAAGCCGCTATTACTAGCCAATCAAATGAGGTGAGGATCATGTTTAACTATTTATAAAGCATGAAAATAAATCATCCCTATGTAACTATCTCTAACAAGCCAAGTATTTCCTCTATATGCAACTATCGTGTGTTAAAAATCATCATTATAGTAATTACAACCTCTCCTCGACATGCTTAAAAATTTTTTCCTCATCTCACTAAGAAATCTTAAAAAGAATGGACTTTATTCTGTTATCAATATTTCAGGATTATCCATCGGTATTGTATGTAGTGTATTAATACTACTATGGGTCGTTGATGAAGTATCTTTTGATAAGTTTCTCCCAAAATATGATAGGCTTTATCAGGTCTGGGCAAGCTCAGATTTCGACAATAAAATAAACAATTGGGCCTCTGTTCCTCTACCTACATATGAGGAAATGAAGGTTATCGACAGCAACGTGAAGAACTCCGTGGTTGCTGGTTGGGGAAATCCTAGACTTCTTAGTGCTGGTGATGTTAGAATCATCAAAGACGGATATTATGTGAGTGAAGAATTTTTGGAAATGTTTGAATTTCCCCTCGTGGCTGGATCTCACAAGGAGGCCTTGAAAGATCCAATGTCTATTGTCTTATCAGAATCTTTAGCCAAAATCTTATTCGGCAATGAAGATCCTATAGGCAAACAAGTGAAGCTTTCTGATGAAGGCACACTTCAAGTATCGGCTATTGTCAAAGACATACCTGAAAATTCAACATTTCAATTTGATTATTTAGCTACATGGAAATACCGCGAATCAGTAAATGAATGGGTAAAGGATAACAAAACAAACTGGGGCAATTATTCCTTTCAGGTTTTTGTAGAACTAAATGACCCATCCAGAGAAGTTGATGTTGAACAGAGTATTCACGACCTACTTATAGAAAAAGATGGTGAAGATGGATTAGATAAACATCTCTTCTTGCATCCTATGAAAGACTGGAGGCTTAAAACAAACTGGAATGATAAAGGAGAGCAAACTGGCGGACGAAATGATTACGTTCAACTTTTCACATCAATAGCTATAGTAATATTGATCATTGCATGTATCAATTTTATGAATCTTGCAACGGCACGTTCTGAAAAAAGAGCAAAGGAAGTAGGTATCAGAAAGAGCCTTGGAACTAGCAGGAAACGACTTATATACCAATTCATCAGTGAATCTGTTTTTATCACATTCATTGCATTTGTTTTCGCTGTGATACTCACTGAACTAGCACTCCCCTCTTACAATAATCTTGTAGACAAGGAGCTATTCATAGACTACTCAAGTATATATTTTTGGCTTTCTTCTATTGGAATAGTTTTGGTTTTGGGGATCATTGCAGGGAGCTATCCTGCGTTCTACTTATCCTCCTTTAGACCTGTACAGACATTGAAAGGAACAATTAAGGTTGGTAAAGGCGCTACAACACCACGCAAAGTTTTAGTAATTACTCAATTTACATTTTCAGTTGTACTTATGATAAGTACGATCGTTATTTTCCAACAAATTAATCTCGTTAAAAACAGAGATCTTGGATATCAACAAGAACGGTTAATAGCAGTAGAAACAACCAACGACCTTCGAGACAACTACGACGTTTTGAAACAAGAGCTTCTTGCTTCAGGCTTAGTCGAATCAGTCACAAGATCAAATTCTCAAATTACGCAAACCAATTCACATAACTTTCTTGGGTGGCCTGGTAAGCCAGAAGATCAACGGGTCATCTTCACCACAATAACCACTACTTATGACTATGCAAAAACAATGGGCATTGACATATTAATGGGAAGAGAGTTTTCCAAAGATTTTGCCAGTGACTCTAACGCAATAGTTATTAATAAGGCAGCACTTGAACTTATGGGATTGGAAGATCCTATAGGAACTAATCTTGATCTTTGGGGTGATAAAAGAAAGCTCATCGGCGTTGTTGATAATGTTTTAATGGGATCACCATATGAACCAGTCCAACCGATGTTTATGATCCTTGAGGACTGGGGAGGTTTTATTTCGGTAAGAGTAAAAGAAACTAATGACCTCCAACGCACAATGGCAGATATAGAGCAAATATTTAATACACACAATCCAGCATACCCATTCGAATACAACTTTGCCGATGTAGAATTTCAAAGAAAGTTTACTACAATTAATCTTACCAGGAAACTAGCAAGTCTCTTCGCTACTTTGGCAATGATCATTACAGGTCTTGGTCTATTTGGGTTGGCTTCCTACACGGCGGAACAAAGAATTAAAGAAATAGGTATCAGAAAGGTATTAGGTGCAACAGTAACAAGCCTTATGAATTTAATGTCGAAAGATTTTGCCAAACTTGTCATGGTTTCTTTATTCATAGCTATGCCTATTGCCTGGTATTTAATGGATTCTTATTTGGATCGCTACACCATACGGGTAGACGTATCTTGGTGGATCTTCCCTATCGTCGGTGCTATCGTATTGATTTTTGCAATTGCGATTGTATCTGAACAAGCGCGAAGAGCTGCGAAAGTTAATC
>CAZWLS010000105.1:0-12060 GCA_964634415.1 uncultured Roseivirgaceae bacterium
GAGGCAAGTTACGTTCATGCACATGGAATGCCATTCAAAGGGAAAATTCTAATGGTAGCAAGTAGTCCAACTGTATCTGAGCAGACAGGGTGGCCAATTGGCTTTTGGGCTGCAGAGTTGACGCACCCTTTGCATGTATTTCAAGAAGCTGGATACGAAGTAGAGTTGGTATCTACAGAAGGAGGAGAGGTATTGATGGATGGTTATTCTAATCCAACAGATGAAAGTGGGTATTCGGCTCATGATGTGATTTCACTTGGATATATGCAGCAAGATTGGTTCAATGACATGTTGAAGAATACAAAAAAGTTAACTGACGTGCATGCGAGCAGTTATGATGCGATTTTCTTAGTTGGGGGTCAAGGTCCGATGTATACCTATCGAGGGAATAGCGATTTAGAAAAACTATTTGCAGATTTCTTCGAATCAGGAAAACCGAGCTCTGCGGTATGTCACTCAACAACCCTATTGCTGGATGCAAAAGGCTCGAATGGAGAACTATTAGTAAAAGGTAAAACTTGGACTGGGTTTGCTAATTCCGAAGAAGACTATGCGGACAAGGCCGTCGGTATGCAAATCCAGCCATACAGAATAGAAGATGAGGCGAGAAAGATTGTAGGTACAACATTCAAGGTTTCGGATGCTTTTGCATCCTATGCGATTACAGATGGCAATTTGGTGACTGGCCAACAACAAAATTCTGGCGCCGCTGCTGCCAGGATGGTAGTGGACTTACTTAACAAGTAGGCTATTCATTTGAGACAGGGAGCACTTGCTTCCTGTCTTTCTAACTTCTTTTATAAATGAAAAACATATTGGTTTTCATAGCGCTTGTGATGTTGGCAGTAATCGATGCCCGGTCACAGAGTTTTGAATTTATGGATGGCAGCGAACGCATTTTTGTAGACGTTCAATGGCTCGAGACTTTTGATGAGGAGCAAAAGTGGTCGCTCTTTAGTCGTACCAGAGCTACAGCCGAAGATCGTGAGAATACGAATCTGTTTACTGGAGCTTATCTTAACTACACCAGCTCAAGCGGCTTCGGTGGTACCATACTTGGAAGAATTTCTTCTCTTGGAGCAGGGAGTGATGTTGGTATTCATTTTTTCAAAGCCAACAAGAAATGGATGGCATATGCATTGATTTCTACTGAATTGAACTCTGAGCGTGCTTATTCATGGTTTTCTATTGTCAGATTTACCCCTGAGTTGAATGAAAAATGGAGACTTTATAACAGCATGGAGCTATTCTCTAATTTTAATAACGATGGGCATGTTGCTAGTGTGCAAAGGATACGTTCGGGTTTGAAAAATCAGAGCTATCAGTTTGGGTTAGCAATCAACTTATCCGGATTGGGTCCCGAATACAATCCAACAGATACTAATCCAGGCATTTTTGTGCGAAAAGAATTTTAACTAAAAAGACAAATCAGGAGATATGAAAATAGCCATCATAGGTACAGGCAATGTAGGTGGAGCCCTGGCAACAAAATGGGCAGCATCGGGTCATGAAATTAATCTTGGAGTCAAGGATACCGGCAATTTTAAGGGAAATGATTTATTAGCAAATTCAAATACTTCTGTATTTGAAATTCAAGAAGCTGTAAGTAAGTCTGATGTCATCTTAATAGCAGTGCCAGCTCCTGCAGCTATTGAAATAGCCAAGTCTTTAGGAGATACTACTGGTAAAGTGATTATAGACTCAATGAATGTTGTAATGGGAAGAGGGCCGGAAGGCTTTAAGAATACTGCTGAAGCCATTCTTGCCAATACCGCCACAGATGATGTAGTCAAGTGCTTCAATACCACGGGCTTCAACAACATGGAGAATCCACAGTACGGTGACGAAAACCTTGATTTGTTTACATGCGGTGACAGCATTAAAGGAAAGGAAATAGCTATTAAGTTAGCCTTAGCTGCTGGTTTTGAAGCTTGTTATGACATAGGGGGCAATGACAAGTTTGAATTGATGGAACAATTTGCCTGGTTTTGGATCAACCTTGCTATGTTTCAAGGGCAAGGCAGAGAGATAGGTTTCAAATTATTGAAACGATAAATAAACTACTACTTCAAGAAATCTTTAGGTGACACGCCTTTAATCTTTTTGAACGCTCGATTAAACGTAGCTTTTGAATTAAATCCAGAATCCAAGGCGATGGAAAGCATGGTATATCTACGATCATCATCCTCCGTATATAAGCGGATAAATTCTTCTATCCGATAGGTATTTATGTACTCATTGAAGTTTTTGCCAAAAGCTTGGTTGATGGTGTTTGATAGCTGTACCGTGTTGATCTTAAGGTGTTGAGCAAGCTCCTGAAGGTTAAGGTCAGGCTGAATGTATAACCTGTCTTCTTCCATTAAGGACTTCAACTTGTTGGCTATTCCTTTGGCCTCATCGTTGGCCGATTCGGATTCTTTCACTCCTTCCTTAGGGCTCAACTCGAAGAAAATCTTAGAAGGTTGATTTTGAGAATATCCAGCTAGCCCGATATAGTAGGCAACAGCTACCAAAGCCAGATTCCACCACCAGTCCTGGTAAAACTCAAGATCCATCATTGCATCAATAACATTCATGACCTCTCGGAATATAAGCCAGAAGATCATCGCATAGATGAAGTTTCTAAACCAATTGAAGTTTATCAGCTCGATGTTGCTGAATTGATTTAAGCTCCAAGAACGATACTTTCTATAAATGATGATACACATCGAGAGGTAATAGGCAAAGGAAGCAATTCGAACTACTCTGTTAATGTATCCCAATACCATGAAATGTGTGGAGTTTTGAAGGTATTCTACTGCTTCAGGTCCTTGAATGAAAAATATGAATTCATATAAAAATGCGAATGTATACGGTGCAAAATGCCACAAGTCCTTTCTGCTAAAGCTAAACTCACGATTTACTTGAGATCTAAAATAGAAGTAAACAACTGGGCCAAACAACAAGCTGACTCCTCTCGGAAATCCATTTAGCTCATTCCAGAGTACATTGATTCCTGCAAACCCAAATGTGTAGTCTTGCAATTCCATAGCCAGGATAAACATGATCCATCCAAGAAGTTTATCAGAAAGTCGCTGTTCCTTATAGCCACGGATCAAAAAAAGAATCCACATCAATAAGCTAAAAAAGTAGCCGAGCTGAAGAGGGGTTGTATATAAAGACATGGTATTAAGTCTGGTAAAACATGATTAGCCATCGATTTAGATGGCTAATCAAAAAAGTTGATAGTTGATGTTCAGTTTAATCATTTAATCCTTTTACCAATTTAGCGATATCAATCTTATCACCAGGTTTGATTGACTCATCTACTGTAAGGATAAGGATTTTTTTCAGCCCTTTTTTGTAAAAGATCTCCTGACCCATTTTCAAAGACACTCCACTATTTGAAAGTGGCGATAAGTTTGGATTCATTACATCTGGAATTATAAGAGGAATGGATCTAGAAGAGGTATTACGAAGTGTAAAATTCACTCGTTGCTCACTGCTGTATGTTACCTTTCTTTTTTCTACAAAAGTGATGGACAGACTTACATCTTTCATTGAGTTGTTCTTCAATTTCAAAACGTGTCCATCTTTAACACTCAATGTAGCTTTCCCTAATGGACCTAGTCCAAAACCGCTTACTTGCTTTTTAGTTGAGGGATCAATTACCGAAACGTCAATACCTTTTCCAGAAGAGTTGGAGAGTTTTACATCATAGTTTGCGAATTCTTCATAAGTAAGTTCTACAGAATCCAGCGCATTGATTGTTACTTTTTGCTTACCGCCGAATGCTACTGCTATCAAGATCATTAATACATTTTTCATTTTGTTTTGATTTTAGTTGAAACATGATCACCGAAGTGAATTATGACCCCAAAGCAAAAGCCTGACATGATGTGATTCGACTTAGATTATGATTTGAGACAAATGGTATCACATAAAAGAGGTCTCAAATAATTTGACACCTAGAGATTATTGGAAGGTTATTTCTCAGAAACGTCCTTTACAAGCCGAAAACCTGTATGATTCAAGCTTGATTCCTTATCGTTAGGTATTCTACTGGAAACTAAATAGCCACTGCAATAAGAATCATTGCACAGAAAAGATCCGCCTTTAACTACTGCATTTCCACCGTCATCTATGCACCATTCCCAAACATTGCCTGACATATCATATAAATCAAATGCGTTTGGCGCATAAGAACCAACGGGAGCAGTACCTATGAATCCGTCTTTCTTATCATTCTGGAATGGGAAAAAGCCTTGCCAAAAATTTGCTTTAGTATGAGATGCCAACGGATCAGTATTTCCCCATCCATATTTATTTGCTTCATTGGCTTTCGCTGCAAATTCCCATTCAGTTTCTGTTGGAAGTCTTTTGTCTTTCCACTTTGCATAAGCTTTCGCATCATCAAAAGAAATATGTACTACTGGATGGTCGAGTCTCCCTTCTATATCACTTCCCGGCCCTTCTGGTGCAGCCCAATAAGCTCCGGTTTTCCATTTCCACCATTGGCTGTAATCATCAAGCCCTACTGGCCCTTCTGTTGGAATGAAAACAAGCGAACCTCCTTTTACTAAGGTATCTGTAGATCCTAAATTGAGCATGAAGTCCTTTTCAGCAGTAGTAATGTAGCCAGTAGCATGAATAAATTCTTTAAAGTCGGCATTAGTAACTTCTGTTTTATCAATAAGAAAATATTTGAAGTCGTCGCTCCCAACTTTTACCATGCCTTCATGACTAGTCACTGTTGAACAACCCGATGACAATGAGCAAAGGATCAATAAAGTCATCAATTTGATTAGATATTTGTGGCTCTGATTCGACTGAAATGACATGCCTTTAAGGTAGGAAATTTGATGCTATCTAAATGCTAACCCCCTAAATTCTCTTTTTTTATTTGTTTGTAGCACTTTAGCTTCATGAAAAGACTACCACTTATTGTTAAATCAGGAGATACTGTCTTAATATCTTCTTTATCGTCATTCAAATTTGTTTTGGGCATTGTTTTGATGTTCGGAGTATTGGGATCTGCAGACGCACAATTAGCTGCCTACGATTACAATGGTGATGCAAATGACCAAATTAACAGTTACGATCCTCAAGTCATCTTTGGTACTCCGGACTATTCAAGTGGCGAATACGTAGCACTTGACTCTGGAGAGTATTTTCTTTTGCCAAATGCCTTAAATACTGCTTTTGACAACACAGAGTCACTGGAGATTCAAATTAGATTCAAGGTTATTGGAGATTGGGAAGCAACCACACCAATCAATGGTTCTGGAGAAGAAGCGAGAATAATTCTGTCGACCAAATCAGAATATGATCAGCGGTTTGAAGGTTTCAACGTAGCAGCTCGCGAATGGGAAAGTGATTTATGGATCTTGACCACATTCGGAGATGGTATACTGGATTCAGAAGGACTGCAAAGTGAAGGTAAGTTGGATTTTGTTGCTCGTATAGAGCCTGATGTATGGTATGACTTCACCATGAAGTTTATCTTTCAAGACGATAATCCGTACATCCAATATATTGTAGATGGGACTTCAACACTCTCATATTATGATGATCGAGTAGACTATGAGGGATTCAGGCAGTCAGTTACAGATCTACAACTTACAGTAGGATCTACTGAAAATAATGCCGTCAATCCGATTCATCCAAGTATGGATCTTCAAATTGACAGCCTAACTATTTGGAGTCCAGCTCAGCCTGGTGATCCTGCAGCTGTCGCATCATCACTTCAAGCATTAATTGATCACATGAATTTGGACGATGAGTTGTCCGAAACACAGTTGGACTCCGTCAAAGAGGTGTTTCTTAATAATTGGGATGATGATTCATATGTAGCTTCGAAAGCTACGGTAGATGAATTTATGTCCACATACTCTGATGTGAAAGGATTCGTATTCACTAAAAAATACAACGCAGAATTCCCGGATGAATTTGATCAACTTAAGTCCATTCAGTTTCAGATTCAGCAATGGATTCTTGATAATATGTATACTGCATCAACCATGGCTGATATGGAAGGGCTTACATTTAAAGAACATGAGAATTTCCCGGGAACAGTAAGCGCTAATGCTGCACGAATAGACGATGCAACTTTTAAAATAGACGGAGATTATCAAACCGATCCAGGGTTTTTTCTGAACGATCAGGAATACGTTCGTAGACCTACAGGATATTACGCGGCGCCAGGTGAATTGATCACTATAACAGTTCCAGACGAAGCAATAGGTGAGGGGCTGACCGTGTATGTTGGTGCTCACCGTAAGAATTTACAGGAGACCTGGACAGAATTAAGAAGATACGCGAGGATCAGCACTGATTTACCCTTGGACAGTAAGACTGTCACCATAACAAACCCATTTGGAGGAGGCGTATATATAGCCGTTCCAGATGGTACTCAGCTAGGGTCTTTGACTTTTGAAATTGATGGTGCCATCAAAGCTCCGTTCTATTCAACCAAACCTGGATTTACGACCGACCTGACGGAATTCATGGCCGAAATTCAAAAGAAAGAAGTGCCTTGGGCTGACATGGAATCAACTAACTTCATGACCACCATTCCTAATGGAATGGCTGCATTAATGGAGGATCCTGATTCTATACTTACCATCTGGGATGAATCTTTCGATGCGGTGAACCTGGCACTAGGGAGACCTCAAGAAAGATTTCGTGGTGAATATTTGATTGTCGACAGGCAGAGTCATGTGAAGTTCACTGGCGCTCCAGCAGCATATCCAATGTCTCTTGAAGTATACAATTACTCTTATGAAGATACTTGGCAAGCTCCAGTAGATGTAGAGTCGGGACGAGAATGGTACAATGGGCCTACTTCAAGCGTTTTCAACTATGTGATTTTTCATGAATACGGGCATTTGCATAATATGCCAACACTCATCTTCGAGCAAGAAACCAATGTGCACATTCCTGCTACAGCTGCTTACAGTATTGTAATGGGAGAGTCCATTGATTCAGCGTTTGTTTATGCTTTGGATCAGCGACTGAATCTTGAACAAGCTACCATGGACTGGATATTTACTCCAAGATTCTATAATGGGTACCGAATCGGATGGGATACGGTAAATAATGTACAAGATTGGGATCAGATGCTATATCAAAGTCGGGCGTTAGTGAAGTTGGTAGACATTGTGAAATTATTCGGATGGGAAGCTTTGGGTGATATCAATGGATACTTCTATCAATATCAAATCGATAACCCAAGCTGGAGCCCATATGAACTGGAAGATGATCAATTCATTCGCGTTGCTTCAGATATTATGGGATTCAATATGGCACCTCATTTCGAATTTCACGGAATCTTACCATCGGATGCACTAGTTGATGAACTAAAAACAATGGATACGTCTGATGAAATAAAAGACAGAATTCTGTATTACAGGTCTTTGGTACCAGAAGATAACGATGCATTCCAACCATGGCACGCTGCAGTTATTGATAAGTTAAGTGATGAATTCCATGATCCAAGATGGAACGACTGGAAAGAAAATTACGATGAAAATACTGCTGCAAAAATTACGGGTAGGATAGATGCTATTCTGTCAAAGTATTACGATTTATCTGAAGAAGATTTGAATTTCGAACCAACCATTACCGGTCAAGAAGTATTGACAATTGAAATGAATACTTCGCTGTCAATTTCGCTGTCAAATTTGGAAGTAAGTGATCGGGACCATGAATATCCTGTTGATCACGTACTTACTGTGTATCAAGGAGAGAGTTATTCATTTGAAGAGTTAACAATAACGCCAACTACAGATTTTGTTGGTACACTATCGGTTCCTGTTTCAGTCAATGACGGGATAGAGGAAAGTGAGATTTTTATGGTAGAGATAGAAGTGCTTGAAGAAATTCCTCTTTCTGCCAATGAAGATTTGGAATTGGAGATTTATCCGAACCCTACTCAAGATGGGGTAATCAATTTTTCCAAATCACTGGAGGGTAGTTATAAAATTTTCACTTTAAATGGTAAAGAAATTCAATCAGGCAGATTGGATGAAAATGGTATTAAGGTTGACGGAGAGCCTGGGATTTATGTGATCAAAATTGAAACAGATGATCAGAAAATCATTGAACGAAAAATTGTAAAAGATTAAAAGTCGAATGTTAGTAGGATTTAGGAAGGTGAAAAGTAAATCAATATTTCCTGCTTCGTCTCATCTCTAATCTTCGCATAGGCATTCCATCTATTATTTCGAAGATATTTTCAGGATCAGTAAGTGAATTATTTTGCAGTTTAACTGTCCCATCTTTTCCAATAAGAGTAAGAGAGAACCTATCCGCGGGAATATCAAAGAACTTGCGGATAGCCTTAACATCAGATGACTGATAATAGTGATTCTTACCAATAGAATAATGGCTTTCATCTAGTAATACTATTAGCAGATCTCGATCTAGTAAATCTTTTTGTTGAGCTTCAAGTACTTCAAGTTGCTTATTATATAATGAATCCACTCTTTTAGCAGAAAGAATAATAATTCGGTTTTCCCAACGGTATTTCTTTAATGGATGCTCTGTATTTTGATTCCAAAAAATGGATAATATGGTAAGCAGAAAAATATTCATGATTTACTTCTCATACTCCATGCCCATAAAATAAGCATAGGATGAATTAAGATCAGACGAATCCACCCAATCCATTGAGGCACGCAAAGTCCATTTTCAATGCAACTTCCAATTTGGATGAAATAGACATGTGAAGGAATGAAAGCTATCAGCATAAGGATGATTCCATATGCTGATAGCTTTCTTGTTTTTTCTATCAATAGTCCAATTCCGAATAGGACTTCCACAATCCCTGAAAGGCTATTAATCAGCACTAGATCACCCAGGTAAGGAGGTATTAAGTCATAGTAGAATTCCGGGTTTATAAAATGATTAGCACCTGCATAGATGTAGAATGCAGCTTGGATCCAACAGCTGATTTTCCTTTTCATACGAGTTTCATATTTCCTGTTCTTTTTGCCTCGAGCAGAATCATTGTGAAAGGAATCCACCAGATAAAGTCATTGGTGATTAATGTATAGAAAAAAGCAAACGGCACTTGCCCGGACAGGTAGTTGAATATGAATCCGAGCGGTCCAAATATTTTACCCAACATGCCCACCATTACTATTGGCCAATGTACTGTTGGATTTTGTGCGGCCCACCAATAGCCAAGTCCATAAACTCCAATTACCATTCCCATTCCTTGCCATATCATTAATTGGCTAGGTCTTTCCATTCCTGTAAGAATGAAAAAATGTGCCGGAAAAAGGACAACCCATGCTCCCCACAGCAGGTTATAAATTCCGGCGACTCTAAGAGTTAGTGACATGTTTTTTAAGCTCATGACTAATTAACAAGTCAGTCGGGGCTTTGTTAACAAGTCAGTCTAACAAAAAAGTAAAAAGTAAATTGATTAGAAATATTGAAGTCCAAATGAGCACTCGATACCAGTTGATTTTAACTAGTTTTTTTGCGGATTCATGCACCTGAGTTTGAGCGCTTATATTATTATGTTTTGGCACTGCGAACATGAACGTATTGATCCATGCGAAACTTATTAGAAGTAATGCAATGGTACGCCACCAGTGAAAGTCAACATAGGCTCCATGCAAATGGAAAACTAGCTGTGCCAACATAAGTGGCATCACCAAGTAGGAAATATTGGTTGTGTATTTATGATGCCACCGAACCAAATCTTGCTCTTGAAAATGAACGAAGCCAGGATAGACTACCAATTGAGTCATCCATATGAGTACTACAAGTCCAAAATCAATTAAGAGCAACAGCATTCAAATAAAACTGCTGAAGAAATTAAATGTTTGGAACACTTACTTCATGCTACTTATTGAGCATTCTCATGTTCATTTTGAAACAGTTTGTCTAGCGTAAAGCCAATAGTTGCACCAATTATTAGTCCTATTGCCGGACCGAATATTATTCCATACATGATATCAAAGGGTATGCTTAATACAGTTCCCAATGATGTGCCTATTGCAATTCCCAATCCTGTACCGAGTGTAGTATAGTAGTTAGCTTTTTTTGATTCGTTCTTCATGATTATATCCATTTGGAGAGTTAGTAGTATTTATTGTTGAATTATTACAATCACAGAGGAGTCAGTTATTTCTTATAGCATATCTGATTAAATTAGCTTACACCAAAAAACCACTATGAAAATCTTTATCTCTTGTGTGCTAGGATTACTTGCACTTGATGCCAGTTGCCAAGATGAAAATCTTGTTGCGGCTGGGGTTCTTCCTTACACGGTAATTAATGATACAGTTTATGTATTGTTAGGCTATGATGCAGACAAGCCCGGATGGACGGATTTTGGAGGAGGAAGAGAGATGGTGGCTAGCTTGGAAGATGAGCAGCGACTTGAAACACCTCAAGAAATAGCAGTTAGGGAATTTTTTGAAGAATGCAGGATGGTTTATGGGAGAGAAGAGATAGATCTCAACTTTAGGCCTGACGCATACATAGCAGCTGTTAATGGAGTATATCGCAGCTATGTTGTAAACATTCCTTACAAGTCGAGACAAAAGATTCGTCAAGCAATGATTCCTCTGGATGATAAGTTTATCATCTTTCGTGAAAAAAGCGATTTCTACTGGATTCCATTAGAGGAGCTCAAATCTATCATTCGCGCTGGAGGTAAGAGCCTTCCCAATTCACCAAACAATGGTGTCATCTATAAGCATTTCTACAATACATTGAACAAGGTCCTGCAAGATGATCAGGTCGATGAATTGTTTGATAGGTAAGCATAAGTTTCGCTTCGAAAACTAATTTTAAACCAAGAATGCTCAGACACTTTCTTCGTTTAGCTAACACTTTAACCCATAATTTTTTTGATGATCATGACTCATTGCTAGAATCGCTGTTAAATTGCGTGAGTTGTTGTTGTCGAATAAGCATTTGTTAAAGTTGAAGTACGCCTACATCTTTCTGATAACATTGGTTTGTGCAATTAGTGCCAATGGTCAGGAGTTTGAATTTGCAAGATTGACTGAAAGGGATGGATTACCTGTCAATAATGCCCTTTGTTTTCTGGAGGATGACCAAGGCTTTATTTGGATAGGGACAGCAAGTGGACTATGCCGATTCGATGGATATGAGATCAAGTCTTTCACACAAAAAGAAGGATTTAAGATTTCAGATGATTTGATCACTTCCCTCATGCAGGATTCTGAGGGAATAATCTGGGTGGGAACAGATCGAGGAGGTATGAATAGATTTGATCCTGCAACAGAAACCTTTACTTCTTACCAACCAGATCCTTTAGATAGTCAAGCTATTGCCGGAGAGCGTGTAAGGATGATTAAGGAAGGCCCGGATGGGACTATTTGGATCGCCTTTGATAATGGATTTGGCTTAAGTAAATTCAATAAACGCACAGGCACTTCTGTCAACTACGATCCATTTGATTCACTTTCAAGAGATGTGAAAGCTATTCGTAGCTTAGTCCTTGATCATTACGATCAGGATATAATTTGGCTTGGTACGACCACAGGGCTTATTCGCTTTAATATCAAAGAGGAGTCTTTTGAGAAAATTAATCATCCACTCACATCTATAAAGCGTGATGGAATTTTTGGTCTCGATCAGATAGATGAGAATCGATTGATTGTAGGTTTCTTTTCAGCAGGAATTGATATTTATAACACTAAAGAGCAGGTGTGGGAAAAAATATATACGGATCCCTCGGAGGTCCTTCGGATCTACGACCTGTCAAGAAAATCCGAAAATGAGTATTGGGTTTCTGCCAGAAAGAAAGGGCTGGCTATTTATAATGTTGATCAAAGAAAACTGAAGTTTATCAAATCATCCCTTGATAACCCGCTTACTCCTTTCCCTGGATTTACTTACAGTGTTTATGGAACAGATGATAGGGTTTGGGTCGGTGGAAAGCATGGTGTTTCATATTCTAATAATGAATCTCAAATTTTCCCTTTTGACTCGATTCCGTTTACTAACCCTGACCTGGGTCAATTGTCAGATATCACTGGAAAACAAGAGCATATCTATGCTGTAGGAATTAATCTGGATGGAATATGGAGAAAA
>CAZWLS010000106.1:0-1162 GCA_964634415.1 uncultured Roseivirgaceae bacterium
AATGCCTCTTGGACGTACGTTGAAAGGCCAGAGAGACTTTCTTGAATTTCTGTAGAACGTTTATTGATGATATTACTCACGAAATAAATACTCACTGATAGGATTGGTAGTGGCAAAAGCGAATACAATGTCAGAGAAGGGTTGATGGAGATCATGAATGGAATCACCATCAAGAACAGTGTGAATAAATTGATTCCGTACATGATAGCCGGACCCACATACATCCTTACCTTGCTAACATCCTCAGAAATTCTGGCCATTAGGTCTCCAGTATTGTTTTTTCTGTAAAAACTTAATGGCAGGGATTGATAATGCTCATAGATTTCATTTTTCAAATCATATTCTATTCTTCTTGACATCACAATGATTGTCTGTCGCATAAAAAATAAAAATACTCCTCTCAATAAGGCGGAAATAAGAATCAAGGCGGCAAGTATTATCACACTGGAGCCGATGATTCCCACGGTTTCAGACTGTAATTCAAAGCCTTCAAAATCTGAAAAAATATTGTAGCTACGCTGTAAAACATCGAAAGCATAGCGGACAATTACCGCTGGAACAATAGCGAAAAAATTTGCAATAATGATGAATAAGGCACCGAATATTAGGTGAAACTTATACTTGAGCAAATATTTATTTAGGTAACCTAGGTCTTTCACAAAATTTTATAAATGCTTGATAGCCAATGTGTTTAGTTAAAATGAGATATTTTTGTGTCCCCTTTTTATACCAGTGCAACCCACACTGGTGAGAGAAGGTTTAAAATTAGAATAAAGTTCATTACAATGGTAGAAACACAACCCGAAGTAAAATCGAACAGCGTGTTCGATCAAATGGCAAGCCTTGATCACGAGCAAGTGGTTTTTTGTAGAGATGAGCAGACAGGTTTAAAGGCAATCATTGCTATTCACAATACCGTTCTTGGCCCCTCAATGGGCGGTACCCGAATGTGGAACTATGCTTCTGACGAAGAAGCGCTAAACGATGTATTAAGACTTTCCAGAGGCATGACCTTTAAATCAGCACTTGCTGGATTAAATATTGGTGGTGGAAAAGCTGTCATTATTGGCGACGCTAGGAAAATGAAAAATGAGTCTCTAATGCGTCGGTTTGGAAAGTTTGTGAATAGTCTCAACGGGAAATACTACACCGCAGAGGATAT
>CAZWLS010000106.1:1183-11923 GCA_964634415.1 uncultured Roseivirgaceae bacterium
GAACATTAGCATGCGAGATATTGAATATATGAGCATGGAAACTCCATATGTTGTTGGCAAGCCTCAGTACATGGGAGGTTCGGGTGATCCAAGTCCAATGACTGCTTATGGTGTATATATGGGAATGAAGGCTGGAGCTAAGAAAGCTTACGGTCTTGACTCTCTAGGTGGTAAAAATATCTTAGTACAAGGTGCAGGCCAAGTTGGAAAATACTTAGTAGATCACCTTATTGAGGAAAATGCGAACGTATTCATCGCAGATATTTTTGATGATAAAATCAAAGCTATCACTGACAAGCACGCTAAAGTTTCTGTTGTAGATCCAAATAAGGTATTTCAAATGGAAATGGATATTTATGCACCATGTGCAATGGGTGCTACGTTAAATGACGATTCTATTCCTGAGCTTAAATGCGCGGTGGTTGCCGGAGCAGCAAACAATCAGCTTGCTAACGAGCGGAAGCATAGCGCAATGTTGAATGACCATGGGATAGTTTATGCCCCAGACTTTTTGATTAATTCTGGAGGAATCGCCAATGTTTATCATGAATATCTAGGCAACTACAATAAGGATCGTGTAATGGTTTCAACAGAGCATATTTACGATGTTTGCTTAGATGTATTGAATCATGCAGAAGAAAATAAATTAGGGTCTCACGAGGCAGCATTAGAACTTGCGCTCAAAAGAATAGATCAGGTAGGAAAAGTAAAGCTTGGAGAATAAGAAATAATCGAGCAACTTCAGATTCCAAAAGAGGAGACTGTAAAATTTTGAAATAAGGTACTAGTAAAAAGAAAATGCTAAATAGAAGGATACTCAGGGTAAAAGCAATGCAAGCATTGTATGGACACTTTACAGCAGTAGAGTCTCTAAGAGAAGTGAAAAGAAATGAACTTGAGGAGCTTCACGCTTTGGATCCTGCAAAACATGACTTTTCGGATAAAGCACTTTTTGAAGAACGTAAGAAGCAAGCGGCCAAGATATTCAATGATAATATTTTGAATAGCAAAGTTGAAAATGCTGGAGAAGTAGAGCAAGAGGTGATTGACAATGTGAATGAGGCATTAGATAAGTACAACGACCTTGTGTCCAAGGAGTCTAGAGCGCGTAAGAACGAAATGATGAAAGAGGCTCAACGATTACAAGACACATACATCAAATTGCTATTGTTACCAATCGAAATTGAGCAGCGCGAAAAACTTGATAGTGAGAAAGAGGATAAAGCTTACATTGCAAAAGACAAAAAAGTTTATCCGTTCATAGGGAATGAATTAATTGCGCAATTGAAGGATTCAGAACTCCTTCAAAAGGAAGCTGCCCGTTCTAGTGTGTCATGGGACAACGAACATGATGAAATAAAAACTTGGTACCGAGAGCAAATTCGAACCGCTGAGTCTCTGCAACATTTTTTTGGAGGAGAGAAGGTTGCTGATTTACCGGAGAATGATATAGTACTTGAGTTATTCAAGAGAGTGATATTCAAAAATGAAACCATCACATCTTTTCTAGAGAGTGCTCATTTGCATTGGGCAGAAAATCAGCCAATTGTGAAGAGCATGGTTGTCAAGACCATCAAAGGACTGCAAGACGGTGAGGGTCTTGAGCTAGCAGAACTTACAAAAAATGGCGATGAGGATTTCAAATTCTTGGAAAGACTTTTTGTTGATACAATCAAGCAAAATGACTTTTTGGAAGAGATTATCCAGAGCAAAACGATGAACTGGGATGTTGATAGGATTGCATTGACAGATCGTGTCATTCTTAAGATTGCATTGGTAGAAATGATGAACTCTCCAAGCATTCCAGTTAAGGTTACTATCAATGAAGCGATAGAAATTTCAAAGATGTACAGTACGCCAAAAAGCAAACAATTTGTAAATGGCGTTTTGGATGTACTTTCAAACGAGCTAACTTCGAGTGGTAAAATTCGTAAGAGCGGTAGAGGTCTAATAGATAATAAATAAACACAAAACATCATGAGCAAGTCAGGTGGTTCTTTTTTTGCATTTCTTTTAGGAGTAGTCACTGGAGGTGTTCTAGGCATATTATATGCTCCAGACAAAGGCACAAATACGCGAGATAAGTTGACTTATCAGCTTGATAAGCTTAAGAAACAACTGGAAGGTTTCGTGAAGGATGTTACCGATGGTAAAGATGTTTTTGACAATGATGCCAAGAATCAAGGGGAGAAAATTGTTAAGGACGCAAAAGACAAAGCCGAACGTCTACTGGATGACGTAAATGGGTTAATTAGCCAGATTAAGAAAAACTAAACACCTCATTAACATTTCATTAGGAAGATTGAAACTGAATGTTCCTTAGATTTGTATTCCTTAAAATTTAGTAGAGTAGTGAAATGAGCATGGCATTCGACATGCGATTTCCGTGTGAAATTAAAATAAACAAGTAAACACATGAAAATAGCAAAGATCTTACTAGGAGTGATTGTGGCAGCTGTAATGGTTGGCTGTGGCAATAGTGAATTAGAATCTAGAATTACAAAGTTGGAAGGAAAAGTAGCTGCCCTTGAAGGTAAGGGTGGTGTAGCAAGAGCTAATCCAACTGCACAGCCTTTAGCTGTAAACAATCCTACACCCGCTGCGGCCACGCCAGCTACAAAGCCTGAAGGACCTCTTCCAGCGATTCAGTTTGAAGAAAAACTTCATGATTTTGGTACTATCAAAGATGGAGATGTAGTAGAGCACGTTTTCTCATTCGTAAACAATGGAGAAGCTCCTCTTATTATATCGGATGCGAAAGCCACGTGTGGATGTACAGTTCCAGAATGGCCAAAGACTCCTATCGCTGTTGGCGAAGCAGGTCAAATCAAAGTTAGATTCAACAGTAAAAACAAGCCAGGTGTGCAAACTAAGACTGTAACGCTTACAACTAATACTTGGCCAACTACACAAAGAGTACAGATTAAAGCGAACGTTGTGAAGGAGGGACAGTAATTCCCACTTTGCACTTCAATTTTTATTAACATTGCCCCTGATTTCCAGTTTGGAATGTCAGGGGTTTTTTTATTTGAATTTACAACATGAACACAGTTTTACTACAAGCAGGAGGAGGCAGCGATTTTACCTCGTTTCTACCAATAATAGGTATGATTGCCATCTTCTATTTCTTTTTCATTCGCCCACAACAGCGAAAACAAAAGGAAACTAAGAAATACTTAGAAGAAATTAAGAAGGGAGAAATGGTGGTTACCGTCGGTGGTATTCACGGAAAAATCGTAGAAGTATCTGATACTACTGTCCTTGTCGACGTGGATAGAGGTACTAAATTACTAGTTGAAAAAGCATCTATATCGTTGGAAGCTAGCAAAAGGCTCAACGACAATAGCGAGAAGAAAGAAAAATAATAATATAGTCTTATGGGTATGCCCAAGATTTTAGGAAACTGGAAGGTAGTGTTGCTCTCTTTTTTGGGTGCCACTACCTTTTGGTTTTTTAGTGCTTTGGGTAAAGACTATAATTACCGCATTGAATATCCTATAGAATTTATTTACAATAAGGATAGCCTTGTAGCTATCAAACCGCTACCTGAATACGTCGACATTGATGTGTCTGGTGGAGGTTGGGACCTTTTTCGGGACTCTTTTTGGTTTGGCAGTGATCCAATAATCATAGAGCTGGATAATCCTGCAGCAATAAGATACCTCACTAGACCAACCATATTGCCGATAGTTTCTGATCAGCTGAATGAATTTCGAATCAACTTTTTATTCACGGATACCCTCTACATTGACATAGACAGAAAGGTATCTCGCAAAATCGATTTGCGTGTCGATTCATTGCAAATAAGTATGGATCAGGACTACCGAATGATATCGTCTATTTCTTTAAATCCTGATACTGCGCTTATTTATGGCCCTTCTAGTTTCATAGATACCCTTGGTAAAGAGTATAGTGTTTATCTGGATGCTGAAGATATAGATAAGAGCTTTGACCGCTTTGTTAAGTTGGGTCTTCCAGATGGTTGGGATATTTATTCTAATCCGCCAACCGTTAATGTCAAGTTTGAAGTGGATCGCTTTGATCAACTGGAGATGGCTACTGTAGTAGAGCTTCAAAATTTCCCTGAAGACTCTTCAGTATATGTGACAGATCCCAATATTACTGTTCGGTTTGTGGTACAACAGGAATTGAAAGAAGAGTACTTTTCTGAAGATTTCAAAGTAGTGGTAGACTACAACCTTGTAAATGAACATGATTCAATTGCGCCAGCAATCGTCATTTATCATCCTGAAAATATTATTGAGGTAGAAACCATCCCGGACTCTTTGTCTATCACCTATGGAAAATAAGCCTCCCATAATAGGTGTGACAGGGGGAATAGGTTCAGGAAAATCTACAGTATGTAAAATTCTTGAATCGCTTGGTGCTATTACCTATTATGCTGACGATAGGGCAAAGTGGCTAATGGTTAATAATCAAGACTTGGTGGATAGTGTAAAAAATCTATTCGGCAAGGAGGCCTATACAGACGCTGGCTTGGATAGAAAGTTTATTGCGCAGAAAGCCTTCAAAGATGACTCCTTGCTAAACAAACTCAATCAGTTGGTACATCCCGCGGTGGCTGATGATCTTAAAAGTTGGATTCAAACAAATCTAAAAGCACCACTGCTTTTAAAGGAGGCGGCCTTATTGTTCGAAACTGGTTCTTATAAATCTCTTGATAGGACGATCCTTGTAACAGCACCAGATGAAATCAGAATCGAGCGTGTGGTAAAACGCGATGCTCATAGGTCACGCGAGGATGTGAAGAGTATCATTGCGAAGCAAATGAGTGACAAAGAAAAACTTAGTCTTGCCGATTATGTGGTTGTAAATGATGGTAAGACTTCTTTGATACAACAGGTAATGAAATTATACCCAAGGCTAGTCATCACATAAAATCTTATCAAATTCATCTTTGGTATATGCTTTAGAAAGTATAAGCTCACCTTTTTCGCTCACATAACTTACCACATGAAATCCAGCTTTGTCCAAGTGTTGATCAGCAAAAATTAATGGATTGTCTTTTGATCCAATGTTGAAAATATCTGTGAATTCTGGTTCTAGCAGTTCGCCATACTGGCTGCTTAATAATCCATATTTCCCGTTTTTAACAAATCTGCAAATAGAATGAGTATCATTACTGATTACCGTTTTTACACTTTCTATCGGTTCGTACACCGCTTCTTCTTGTTGGTTGATAATCAAAAATTCATTTGAATTTCTTGTTAGGTATGAGGTGTCATTCCACTGCTTGATTTCATCGTAATCAAAAGGTATTACCACTTCTTTCACATGATTTATGATCCCAAATTTTCCATCTTTCTTTGCCAGATAAAACTTTCCAATTCTTTCTATTCTTGCCTCATATTCAGTTTTTATCAATTCATTTATTTGAGGATCATAACATCCAATTTTTCCATCTATCAAAGTTAGAACCAATCCTTCTTTCTCATCTATGGTATCAAAAACAGGATTTAATATCCAATCACCTTTTGCATGTATTAGTCCCTGTTTGCCTTTGACCTGCACCCGGATGAGTGAATCGTTAAGAAAAATAGTATTGTTGAATTTTCCTGAAATGATCTCATTACCAAGCTTGTCATAAATGGTTGTATTAGATCCGTCTATCAAACTCACATATTGGGATCGATTTTGGAAGGTCCGAATCTGCCTATCATCTATAGAAATTTCTTTTCCCGAAGAAAATTGGAGTCTTCCATTTTCACCATCAAAAATAATTGCAACATGCTTACTTAATAGCCTTACAGAGTCATGCGAAAATGTAGGTGAGAGTCCGTCGTGTTTTGGCACAAGCATCCAATCCTTTTCAGTCTTAAGTGCTAGCCAACCCTCATTTGATTCTAAATATGGAAAGTTCTTATCTATTAGATCTTCCTCAGTTTCATTGTATAATCGAAAACCGTCAGGAGATCTGAGGTACCATCCAGACGACTCGGGATATATTTCATAGTTTCCCCACGGGATTAAAAATTTAAGTGTTGAATCTAATAAGCATTCCTTTTCATCACGAAAACCAATTAATGCATTTTCATCTACTAACTCAATATCATCAAATTTAAATTCAAGCGAAATGCCTCTATCTTCTATTTCATCTAAGATTAGTTCATCTGTGTAAACAGCTAGCCGACTGTTTTTTTCGAATACCCAGAAAGATTCTAGTTTAAAAATGTCATCATATATGATCTCAGCAACGTAAAGGCCCATAAAGCTTACTAAGCCCCACTTATTATCTTTCTTCACCTTTATCCATCGATCATCGATTACTGCTGCTTCGTCAATATGATCTTCTAATATTTTAAATCCACTTTTATGATACAGATACCATTTTCCATCCTGAAGTAGCAGGCCTGTATCTTCGCTCACACTTCGATAATCTCCGGCTGAGCTAACTACTACATTTCCTCTTTTTGTTAGTAGTTGTCCTGTATTATTTGTTTTTACAAATACCCAGTCATCTTTTGTAAGGCCGCATTTATATAGATCGAGTGTACTTAAATATTTGTGCGAGATATTTTTTTCACCATCTCTGTCGTAAAAACCGAAAAGTCCATTTTGAATTACGGGATATAATTCAGTCTTATGAAATGGAGATATCAGATTTAAAGAGTCCTTCAAAGGATGCAAGTCAGTGTTCACTTTGTTAGACTGATAATAAAGGACATCAGCGGCTTTTTTCTTTAGATAAGTATTCGACGCAAGCCGGATGAAATTTATATAGTCTTCTTCTGTATGAGATGCTGTTGATGCTTTTAATATGAACCGTTCAACTTTATTTTTATGTCGTGTCGTTGGGTACTTCGCGTGAAATGACATGAATGCTTGTAGATCACCAGTGTTCTCTAAGACTGAATATCTCATATCGTCTAGGATAGAGTCTGCCTTTACGTTGAATTGTGATGCCGGATGATCTTTGATATATAAAAGCAGTGCTTCTTGCGTTCTTGCTAATCTAGCGATCCTAAATTCCATGCTGTCGACTTTATACTTCAGATCACTTTCGTAAATGGAATTTGGAAACCGCTTTTGAAATGAGGTGGCGCTTGCTATGCTTAAACTATCTAAAGTGATCTTAAAAGATCGATCTCGTACTAGTTCATGTAAATTCCTTAGTTTTTCGAGGGTAATACCATCTTCGTTTATTTCTTCTATTATATCTGGAGAAGCGTTTTCGAATTTTACGAGCGAGTTTTCTGCTAGAATACGCGCACTGTCCAGATGATACTTCGCGTATGTGCTATCAAAAAGTATTATGCCGTGATAGTAATCGATTCCAGGATTGGCAGGCTCTTTTTCATAACCTTTAGCGATAAGTTCGAGTGCTTTTTCATACTCTTTCTTTTCTATTGCTTTTTGAATGCGATCTAGCGCTCCAAAAAAAGCAAGATTTAAGATAATTAGATAAAAAGCTATCAGTTTGATCATTATTGGCAAATTAACGCAAGAAGGATGATCTCAGCTACGATATTTGTGGACAAAACTTTCAAGAATAAAATCCTGTAGAGTGAACAGAAAAATGCTATTTATTGGTTATATTAGCTGTCTACATTTACAGGCGAGTAAATTAGGCGGTGATTAGATTCGACTATATGTCGGATCGAAGTTCGATCCAACCAGCACATTGGGATCGGCTATGGGAGTACAAAGGTGCTCCCTTTTTTTATGCCCTATTCGCTTATCTTAAATGTCAACATTATCTCTCCTTCTGATTCCCTTCGCGTATTTTCCTCAAGGTCGAACGCGTACAGTGGAGTATTTCCACAAACATCTTCAAGCCTATGGTCGATATGAAGTTCTAGTTCTTTGGATCCGTCAGGTCGCCACAAAACTTTTAATTCCTCTGGGCTAATAAATTCTACTTGAGATGGCAGGATTTCCCCCTCTTTATTCATAATGTAGAGCATCCGCTTTGCGAGAGGCTGGTCAAGAGGGTGATCTGTTACTATCGTGAGAATCCCCACTTGATTCTGTACTGCTTTAAGCGCCCACAGGTTAACGTTGATTGCTTTTTTGAGCGTATTGGATGCATTGATTGATCGACTAAAACTTTCTTTCAAGGCTTCACCGCTTGCTCCTTTCCACTTTGAATCAATCTTCAAAGTATAGACATTGCCTGCTCGGAGGATATCGCCTTCTGTCATATTTGGGCCTACTCCCTGCTTGATTCTGCCTGGATGCAACAAGAGTGTTAGTCGGGTGCGATCGATGTTCCAAAGACCTTCTGGGACTTCAACAAAGGGCTCTATCAACGCTTTCCCATTTTTATCTTCGATGGTAATAAAGTCATATGGGTTCTCAATTCCCATAGGAGAAGAAAAGTGCACGTAAAACCGCAGTAAATTGGCAGGAACAATTTCTAAGTTAGGTGTAACCGATACTATTTCTGGTTGAGTTGTTTTTGGCGGTTCAAATGACACTGCATCACTATACACTGCTTGCTCAGTAATTCGGCTAGATAGTACTTTGGCCAAATTAGGATAAGAGAATGTTACCAGATATCGAATGTTTGGATCTGGCAAAAATTTAGGTGTAAATCTTAGGTGGTTATCTACGATTGTATATTCTCCAATGACAGGAGGGTTATTCGGATTTGTTCTTATGTAATAGAATGATGACCATTCTTCAAAAGTGAAATTATGATCCTGAATAAGTTTCACGATGTTTTCAGGCACTAAACGTGTAGTAATTGATCCGTAATTGGCAGTTTTAGGTAAAGTCTGCGCAGAGAAGAAACTCTGACCAATGGAAACATTGATCGATAATAAAAAATAAAGGAGACCGAAAGTGCCTCCTTTAAAAAATGCTGGTAATATTTTTTTCATGGATAAAGCCACTCTTTTGGTAGTGAAGTTAACACAAGCTTGCCGTTTGGTAAACGTTGAGTAGCAAGAATAAATTTTGAATTATAGTCAGCAAGTTGTTGGACTCCAGTTCCAGAGCGAGGTGTGTATTTTACTCCAGCTAGATATCCCTCTACTTCTTCCGTAATCTCTCCTTTATAAGCTGCAACATCTGCTGGATCGAAAAGTAAAAGAGGTAGTGCACTATTAGACATTAGGATGTAGTCTTTTCCTTTATTTTGATAAAGAACCATATCTATTGGAAAATTACCGGAGCCAAATTCTGCAACAGTTTTTCCTTTTACATGTTTTTCGTTTTCCAACTTGTCAGCATCAATAGTAACTAGTGGCGTACATAGGTAAGCTGCTAATAATTGCTTTTTCTCATTGATTTCGTAAGGCAAGAAGGCCCTTACTGGAGATGCTGTTTCCCATTTCCCATGTGCTCCATGATAAATTTCTAACGTATTTGCGTTTACATCTTTTTTGAATGGGTATGCAGAAGTCCACATTGCTGCTCTAAATTCTTCATTAGAAAGACCTGATACATATATTTTCCCATCGTCAAAGGCAATATCTGTTATTGCATCGGATCGAAGTGTGGCACCTTTTTTCCAACGATGCTGAATGCTTGGATCTACTGGATTTGGAATTGATATACTTGAAAAATCTACATTTTCTAGCTTTGCCTCTGACATATCTCCTTCAGGAGAAATTTTTATAAGAATGTCTGCATCCTCTAAATCATTGGGAGTCTCCCATCTTGAAGTCCATTTTGCTCTACCTCGTGATACACTTAAATAAGTGTTTTGAGACTTTGGATTCACTGCCATATCATGAATCATAATGTTGTCTGCAGTGGTGCCAAGCATGGCAGCAAGTTTATCTTCAAGGTCAATAATATTTAAGGCTTTGTCGTTTGTGCTTTCAATTTTATCATCAAGATCTATAGCATAAATCTTTGCGCCCTTAGAGTCACCGATAAATAAAATTCCATCCTGATTAAACTCCAAAACCGATAGTGAAACTATGTCTGGAGTGCCTTTTTTCATTCCTGGATCCTTGGCAAGTGTAGTGTGTGCCAATAGTGCCAGAGTAAAAACTGTAATTGTTTTTCGCATGGGTTATTCTTTTTAGTGAGATAAATTTTTACGTATTTCTTTTAAAATGTGTTGACGTAGAATGAAAAAGCCCACCAGAAGTGGGCTTTTTGTCTTACTGAAGATATTTAATTGATGTCTTCACCATTTTTAAGTTTCTCGATATTTTGATCTATTATCGGACCATTGACTGTATCACCAGCAGGTATATTCTTCTTTGCAAGCTGTAAATATTTAAGCGCTTGCTTATAATTACCCACTGCGGAGTACCCTCTTGCAAGGCCATAGTTTGTTGGCCATGCACCATTATTAGTTTTCTGATTATACTTAAATATTTCAAGCGCCTTATCTTTTTTGCCGGCCGCAATAAGCTGTCTGCCATATTGGTGAATGGCACCTGCATTTGCTCCAGGAAGTTTAATAGCTTCGTCCATCACAGATTGTGCCTCATCAGCTTTACCTGCAGCGGTTAAAACGGCCGCCTTTGTTGACATTGTTCCCCAGTTCTTTTGACCTACAAAGGGAGCGCTGATAGCGGCATCTGCCCACTGCACTGCTTGGTCATGTTCACCAACTCCAGATGCATAGCGAGCTGCTGCAGTAAGGTTCTGAAAGGTGAAGCCTTGCTGATTGTTTAATTCCGCTCTCAATTGCGTAATGTGCGCTTCGACTGGATTGGCCAATTCTATTTTGATTGGTAGCTTCTTGTCTCCCCAAATTAGTGCGACGGTAGTGGAAGTATTTTGACGATCAATAAATTCGTAAGTGAGCCACTCGTG
>CAZWLS010000107.1:0-11903 GCA_964634415.1 uncultured Roseivirgaceae bacterium
CTCAGGATTCTCTCTAGTAATTTGATACATCAAAGTAGACAGGAACTTATGAAAGTTCGAAATCCATCCTTTGACTCCTCCTTCGATCATCGCATCGTCCTTCTCAGAATATATCAATGCTATGGTGCGATTACTACTCATTGGTGCGGTTAGGGTGTTTTTATAGTGAATTAACTTATTTTTTTTCTCTCATCAAAGGACGTTCATCGAAATGTCATCCAAACAGTACGTCTACAATTTCTTTACTTTCCTGATCAATTACTCCATTCATAATATCTACCCAGCAATCTAAAATCTCTATATGCTTAGACATTAAGTTTAGTAATTCTTCTTTTCTCATAAGCAGAAGCGTACATTCAGTTCTTGCAAGGGCAGTAAATGTAAACTTGTCTGACTCTGTTATATTTTTCTCTCCAAATACTCCTCCAACTTCTCTCTCTGCTACCTTATTATCTCCTTCATAGATATCAATTGCACCCTCCAAAACTATATACATTGGTTCCATTCCGCTATCTCCTTCTCTGATAATGGTCGAACCAAGCTTAACTCTCACTTCCTCTAGACTTTCAGCCATATAAGTAATAAGCTCACCCGGAATGCTCTTGAACATGTCATTCTTTTTTAACTCAATTACTCTTTCAATGAGGAGTAATTTTTGATGATATTCTTCATCCTCACTTCTAAAGACTGGTGGAAGAATGGCTTTATCAAGTTCTTTTTTAGTTGCCGGCCTCAACCTTTTTGTATGCTCATGATACGACTCTTTATTTATGTTGTACATAACAAACGCAGCTGTTTGTAGCAAAAGGGTATCAGGATTAAATAGGTTGGCAATCAAATCAGCAGTAACATGACTACTTAATTGACTGAAACGATACATCGCTAATGCCTTAGTATATCTGTTTATTCTATTGTAATCTCGATTAATAATTTGAAGAAGTAAATCTTCATAAGAGTCGAAATCTTCAGGCGGATAATGATTTTGAAGTTTTGCCAACCTTTCAGGTACTTTCAACTCATCCATTACTGGAATCAACTTGGGTTTGAGTTCTTCTTCTACAAAAATATCCATCATCTCGACCGCAAAAGTTATACTCTCTGTTGTTCCATTCTGGATATTTTCCTTTGCCAACAAAACACTTTGAGGGTCATATATCATACCGAGTAGCATGAATATGTTGTCATAGTTTTTAATATCCTCTTCAACCATCGCTTCTTTAATAAGAAGGTCTATTGAATTTTCTTCCGGTATCTCTTGTGTTGACTTAATATTCCATGCGATATCTCCAATTTCTCCTTCAACAGCTATCTTGATTCTTGCAGCTTGAAAGTCTCTAGCTACGAACCCGATATAACTAAGAGAGAGCAATAGTTGGGAAACAATCTTTCGGTCTGGATAGTCAATTTTCTTCCACAGTAGTTCAGTAGCACCTCTACCACCAATCCTTCCTAAAACTTGGATAATCCTGATCATTGTAGGATGATATTGCCCAGTCTTGTAGAATGCAGTATCAACTGTATGAAAGGCCGCTTCTCCAGAGGCTTTTAGCGCTGACATTGCCACATTTCCATAGGTAGATAGGTGAAGATTTTCTATTAAAATCGGCCACAACTCAGGACGTCTAACTTTACCTGCTGAAATCATTGCTGCTGATCGCACATTAGGGTTAATGTCACGCAACAACTCAATAATAAAAGCAATGTGGCGATCTTCAGTGACCTTAGCTAAAAGCTTAGCTCCTTTTTCACGATCAGTTGCGTCAGTTGATCTTACAAGTTCTTTTATGGCAACATCAGTTAATTGAAAACTAGCTGCATCTTGAAGTTTTTTGAAACATTTCTCTGCTACCTTGAGTACTTCTTCGTTACCCTCAGTTTTGATGTCTTTCTCAACGATTTCTACTGCTTCCCAACAAAGCCGATCTCCTAATTTTTGATATGCGAATGTTCTAAGCCTCGGAGATCTATGATTAAGCAAATCCAACAAGACATACTCAAATTCAATAGGTTCAAGCTTTTCAAATAATTTAAGTGCATTTAATACTCTATCTATATCCTTAGAAGAGACCTCTCCTTTGAGAATATTTAAGGTGTTATTCTCATTTCTTTTTCCTTCTCCTTCTAGCCCTGCTTTTTGTTTCTCCAGGGTTTTCTTTAACGTTTTCTTGTACTCTTCAAAAAGCTTACCTGACAAATAAATTACACCTCCAGCTAAAGCTAATATAAAGTATGAGTAGTGTATTAACTTGAAGAAAACTAATAGGCCAAGTGCCATTTGAGCTGCTCCAGCAACAAAGACAGCTACTTCATTGACAACACCCTCAATTCTTGTTTGGATATCAAATCTAATTTTAATGTCGAGAGGGAGAAAGAAAAGTTTGAACGCTGGATTTTCAAGTGCATCTTTGAGTGCTGCCGTGAATAGCTTCCCTACCGCTGTCAATACGAAAAACATAATGTATTCACTTGACTTGGTCTCATATCCAAATATGTGTCCAACAATAATTGCTCCTAACGTAAAAAGGATCAAGATAAGAGGCATAGTCATTAATGCCACTTTCAATCCAAACTTTCCAATAATTATATCATTGATAAAACTCTGAATTAAGAATGAAACTACAATTACTGTTCCTGAAAAGAATGAGAGGAAATTCGCCAAATCCTTTTCATCAGGATACATTGTTTCTGTTGCACTAAGGAAGGTGTAATCAACAAAAACAGCCGCTCCCATAGAAAATATGAGGAATACTGAAAGAAGTCGTAGATACTTGTCTTTCATTAAACTTGCGAAGCTTACCTTCTCAACCTCTTCTCCTTCAAGAACCTTAGTAGCTCTATTTAAGTTGTAGTTGATAACTAATAATAAGGTGAATATAAAAACACCAAATGCCGCTATTCCAGAAACAAACAACAAGTCATAGGTTGCATTAATTATATATGTAGTTAGTACTGGAATACTAAAAAAGGCGATCATTGTTGCCATCAACTGTCCAGTATCAATACCACCAATTATTCGTTTACTAGCTCTTAGATCGAATACACGACCAAATACTCCCCAGAAACCTAATAGAGTGATTGAAGTTACTGGTCCAATCATTACAAATAAGACGAATGGCAATAATTGAAATTGACCTGTAACGTCTTGATCGTATCCAATAAATTCAAAAGCTATTCTAATTCCACCTATAAACAATAAAATCAAAAAAGTAGTGGAAATTACAAGTGTTGAAAAGTTGATCTTTCGTTGAAGGTAAACGAATAATGCTGTAGATATAATACCTGCCGCACCTGCAGCGAAGAAAGCATCTGCAAGAAACTCATCACCAAGAACACTGAGAAATAATGTTTCGGCACCAATTTGGTAAGTTGCAAGTAGAATTCCCATAAAGAAACCCTTGCCGAGCAAAAGCAACATTTGCTTTTCTTCTCCTTGCTCTCCACCTAAGAATTTTAAGAATGCTTTTACCACAGTGAGTGAATTTTACAGGCTGAAAGTTTAAGTTAGATATTTACTAGTAATTGTAGGAATAAATCAATAAAAGACATTGTTTTAATATAACATAACTTAGAATAATTACATTAATTCTTCTTTTTCTTCTTTTTATTACTCTCCTTATTGCTACTCTTGCCTTTCCTCTTTAATTCACTATTGTAGCCAAACATGTAGGCTACACCGACAGTAGCAATATTGTGATAATATTCAAGGTTTTCACGATAAAAGTCCAAGTCTCCAGTGGATCCCCTAATAAGGTTTGTATCCCGTGTTGTATTAGTTGCCATATTACTATGAACCCAGGTATATCTAAAATCTATCATTAGTCTACTACCTGAAACCAAATCAAAATAAACTCCCCCCCCAAGTGTAAGTCCAAATTGGACTCTATTTGGTTTGGCAACAAACGCAGTGGTAAAATCATCAGGTGCTGCATTATCTGAATCGAATTTCAATTTATATTCGACTGGTAATGGGTTACCATCATCATCTGCAACTGGTGGAAATTCTTCAAATGCAATTAAGTCATGTGTTCCCTTACCACCTACCCAATAACTTAGCCGAGGACCTCCATTTACGAAGTAATGAAATGGCACTCTTCCAAGCGTCACTCTAAGCATTACTGGAACAGAGATGAAATGGTTTGTCATTTCAGACTTCACCAAATCTCCATCAGTATCTTTGTCTCTAAGCTCCTTCCCAATGCGCTCATATACTAATTCACCGTAAACGGAATATTTGTCAGTAGCGGAATAGCTAAAAGCAAGACCAAATTGATAATTGATGTTAGTGTCTACATTAAAAGAATCTTTCTCGTAAGTTTTATCTTGGTATACATGGTCAATGTAGCTTATACCAATTTTTGGTCCGAACCAATATTGACCAAAAGAAATTGTGGAAAACATGACCACCAATAGAACTGATAATAAAACCCTCATAAGTTTACAACCTTATTATATAGTGTAATTATACTAAATCCTGTTGGAGTACAATAATTGACTTGACTTAAATTATTTGACAATTTCGACAATATTGATCATAGTGCGGATAAGCATTGATCGAGATATTTGTTACGGGTGCTGCAAAATGCAATAAATTCTCTAATTTAGGGTTTAGATCAAGAACCATCAATATTTGAAACAATTAATTCTCTGCTACATGGTTTGTGTCAATAGGGCGTATAAGAGCATCTTAATCTTTGCTTTTGTTTTAGTTTCTTTCGCAGCAGGCGCTCAGCAACCTCAGGTCTACAATCAGTTCTTCATGAACCCTTATATGTACAATCCCGCATATGCGGGTGTAGAGGGACACGCTGCAATTTTTGTGATGTATAGAGATCAATGGACCAATGTTGAAGGTGCCCCTCAAGTATCCCATGTTAGTTTTCACGTGCCTTTACAAGGAGGAATTGCAATAGGTGGTGCAGCTTTTAACGTTACACAAGGTTTATTAAGCACATCAGCGGCCAAAGCGACAGCCTCTTATCTAATAAACATTGATAGAACACACTTTTTGAGATTCGGGATGTCATTGGGGGCAGGAATTAATTCAGTTAATATAACCGAGTTTGATTCGCCTGGTGATCTTGCATTTGAAGATTTCCTAGATCAATCCACATTTTTTATTGGTGATGTAGGAGTAGCCTACCATTTCGGTCATTTTAATGTAGGAGTTTCTTTACCTAACCTATTTAGTTATAATCCAATAACTCAAAAAGAAATTGGAGATGTTCAATTCTCACCAACTGACAATGCAATCTTCAAAATGAATTACAGAGGTCACGTCAATGATGATTTTGCTTTTGAACCACATATTATTTATCGATACAGTAATGTGATTCCTCATCAATTTGAAGGTGTTATGATTGCGCACTTATACCACATAGTTTGGGTTGGTGCATCTTATAGACAAGACGCAGGTATTATAGGGCTTGCTGGTGCAAAAATCAAGGAAAAATTTGCAGTAGGATTTGCCTATGAACTGGGCAACAACAATATCTCCTCAGATCTTGGACCTACATTAGAAGTCAATTTAGGTTATCACCTTGGCACTAAAAAAGATCATGCGGAACACGTTTCGTCATTTATAAAAAGCCATCGACTTTCAGCCGAAGAGAGAGCTAGAAAAGCTGAATTAGAAAGGCAAAAGCAGCTTGCAGCCTTGCAGCAAAGCAGAGCAACTCAAACAGCTGACGAAGATGCTTTATCGATAGCCTCTCCTACGGTCCTTGACGCTCCAGATTCTGAAGCTGAAATTCCAACTGAAAAAGCTGATGAATGGGACCACCAAGAAGAGCATGAAGAATTAACTAGAGTTAATCAGTTTGGCACAGAAGAAGGAGGAATACGTATAGAAACTAGTGACGGTGAGAAAAATGTGGTAATTAGTTGGATACCAAAATCGGATGCCGGAGGCTTAACTGTATCAGAAGGTGGTCACCTTGAGAGAACTTTACCAGATGGCTCTAAAGAAGTTGGGGTGAAATATGACAAAGTGAATCCTGATGGTACAGTTGAGCATATTGTGAAATGGGATAAAGCAATTAATTCATCCCAAGCAAATGCTATAACTCAAAATCCTGAGCTTACAGAAGAACAACATGATGAAATAGCTAAAGCAGACCCAGAACTTACTCAAGACTTTAGAACTCATGAAGAATTAGGTTCCTCAGATGATCATATGGTAACGAAGCGAGGAAACCATTTACTAGAATTGGCAGCCGGAAATTATGTCATTGCAGGCGCATTCAATGTGTTTGAGCATGCAAGAGACTACAGTGATGAATTGTTTCAATTAGGATATCATGATTCAGCTGTTGGTTTCAACAGTGGTAGAGGATACTATTATGTTGTGGTTTATGAGTCAGCAAACCTGCAGCAGACCAGATCAAAAAGAGATGAATTTAGAAAAATACCTAAGCTATCTAAAGCATGGGTACTTCAAGTGACTGAATGATGAGAAATATACTTGCGATATTAATTTTAAGTCCAATCTTCTTAATGGCTCAAAAGCCATTTGTTAATAGCATATCTCCTACTCATGTAGAGGTGGGAGAAACGATCACCATCTCTGGATCTAATTTATCAGGTACACCAAGGGTTTTTTTCGGTAGCGTTGAAGCGACTAGTGTTAACGTGATATCTACCAATTTAATTGAGGCGGTTGTTCCTGCAGGATCAACACAAGAATCAATTACCGTATTAAATAATAATTTAATTGCGCAATCAAGTCAACATTTCTACATTAGTTACAGCGGCTCTGATATATCTAATTATGATGCAGAATATGATGATATTTCCACCACAGAGCAAGCCGCATCAGATATTTGTCTATGTGATTTAGACTCTGATGGATTAAATGATATTGTTATTGTTCATCTTGTTGATACTGATGCAAACGAGGCCACAATATATAGAAACAACACTTCCGGAACTGGGGCATTCGCAGGACCAACAGACTTTCAACTAGATCAAACAATTAACAACACAATCAATTTATCGGGATTCAATTCAGTAAGCTGTGTAGACCTTGATAATGATGGGGATAAAGACTTAGCTTTTACTTCAAATTTAGGAACAAATGCTCGCGATATTTATGTATATGAAAACGTAAGCACCCCCGGAACAATATCTCTTAATGAATTGAATATCAGTCAATTAACTCTACCTAATACCTCTAGCGGAGATCAAAGAGCCCCTCGATCAATTCAAGGCGCTGATATGGATGGAGACGGCAAATCAGATTTAGTAATTGGTAACAATACAGATGCTACTTTTCACATATTTAGGAATACTTCTACTGGTCCGGGAAATTTTTCATTTGCTTCAGCAGTTGAAATATCAACAGGAGGCGAGCCTACAGGAATACTCGAAGTAGCTGATTTCAATAATGACTCGTATTTGGATGTTGTTACCCTAACTTTTAGGGAAAGCAATAGCAGTATTTATTTTTTAAAAAATACCAGTGTAATCGATCAATTTAATTTTGAACAAGAAGAAGTTGTAACAAATAGTGGCCAAAATACAGATGTTGCGATTGGAGACCTAAATGATGATGGTCTTAATGATATTGTAGTAACAAGTAACCTTTCTGGATTGCTAACTTTTTTTGAAAATCAAACGACTGGTGGCCCGATTACATTTGGTTCTTCTAATAACGTTACAATATCTGGATCCAGTGCTACTGGAGTTAGCCTAGCCGATATGAATGGAGACGGTATGCTTGACATCACTTGTTCGAATGGAGTAGGTAATATTTATGTTTTCGAGAACACATCCTCTGGATCAATTTCATTTGGCAATGAGCAAGAACTCGCAACAGCAAGCACTACATCATACATTGTGACTGGAGATTTAAATTCGGATGCGAAACCAGATATGGCGTACACCCAAAACGTTGGAAGCACGCAAACAGGTAATCTAGGAATAATATTAAATCGCAATTGTGTTGAGCCTGTACTAACACCAGGCCCCTCAGATGGTGGGGTATTTTGTTCTAACCCTGAAACGTTCACTTTATTTGCTACTGCATCTCCTGGTGCTACATATGATTGGACTGTGACTGGCAACACTAATGCCGGAGGAAATAGTTTTAGCACTGGTACAACTAATTCCGCAACCTTCGATCTAGCTTCAAATACAACAACAACAATTCAAGTAACAATCAATCAAGATGCAACCTGTTCAACGCAATCAGATACAGAAGTTTACACAATAGCAGCATCCGTCACTGGTACCCCTACCATAGATATTTCTGAAGCCGGAGTTATCTGTGCAGGTGAAAACGTAACACTCAGCACAACTACAAGTTTTGAAAACTACTTTTGGACATTACCCGATGGATCTACGTTGTCTTCAGCAACTGTGCAATTAAACAACATTGAGACCTCAGATGCCGGAACATATTCATTAAGAGTTCAAAATTCAGGTAGCTGTTCAAGTACAGAAGTATCTATCGATGTAGAAGTTAGTCAGGCTCCTCTGCTTGAAATACTAAATAACAATCTTGACAACTTTTGTGCTGGAACCAACATTACTTTGGAAGTACCAGATTTTACTAGCGATTTCACCTATGAGTGGCAAAGAAACGGAACTGATTTTGGCACTGGCAACGTTGCATCAATTTCAACCAATCAAGGAGGAAACTACACCGTTGAAGTTACGGATATAAATACATGCGTTACAGAGACTGCAAGCTATACTGTCAATGCAATAGCTTTACCGACTTCAATCGCAAATGGGCCAACCGAGACTTGCGTTGAGTTTGTAACATCCTTTACTTCATCCTCTACCGGAGCAGGCTCTTTCACACTGCAATATGAGTGGGTAGTCGAGGATGCCACCGATGCTATCATTCATACAGCAACAACTCAAGATCTTGATTTTACATTTCCTTCTGCAGGCACTTATGAAGTAATCTTAAACACAAACTATGACCCATCTGAAGTATATGCTGGACCCTCAGCATCAGATATTTGTGTAAGTTCAGACCCGATAACGGTTGTAGTTTCTGATGCTCCCACTATTGAATTTAACATCACAGATGGTACTCAAAAATGTCAAGCAGAAACCATCAATGTCGTGTTGGACAGTCCGGTCAGTGGAACAATTTCTAGCTACTCTTGGTCCACGAGAAATGCAGCATCCTCCCCTAACGACACTATAATTTCAAACAATTTCTCAACTGATAGTTCAATAGATCTTTCGTTCCCTATTGGAGTTGATTCAGCTTATGCTATTGTTTCCATTAGTACTACCATAGGATGCGATGTTATTGACAGTGTCTTAGTTAGAAACTTTGCGTCGAACGCAGATATCACCTCTCCTGATTTTGACGCAAGCACCGATTTAATAACACTCGAAGAAGACAATTTTGCAAGGCTCACTGCCTCCGGACTAACGAATGTAAGTTGGGAGCCAGCTGATATTTTTGACAATCCATCGGCTATTGATGTGACAGCTTTCCCTGATCAACCTAGTACGACAATCATAGTAACAGGTACAGATGAAAATAACTGTACGGTCTCTACTCAATTGACATTAACCTTGGATAACTTAAGACCAAAGAGAACTTTTTCTCCAAATGGTGATGGAATGAATGATTGTTGGGAAATTCTAAATTCCTCACAACCTAATACTGAAGGTTGCAAAGTTTATGTCTTTGATTCCAGAGGTAGAAATATTAGAGTTGCAGATGCTCCGTTTGAAAACAATTGTGTTTGGGATGGTAATTTTAATGGATCTCCAGTACCGGAGGGTGTTTATTACTTTGTGTTAAAATGTGACGACAGTCAAATGAGCAAGTCAGGAAGCATTCTACTGGCACGTTGATCCAGTATTCTTAATATTTCAACCCTCAAAAAGTTTGGTTCATCTAAAATTACACTTTAAATAATTATATTATTTATTGATATAGTTCATCTTTTGATTATAGGCGTAACTTTACCCTGACCCATTATACCTTTTGATTTTCAGCGGGTTTATCTAGATTGCTAGAGGGTTACATTAGGCCTATAAGATGTATCTATGTCAGTATCCATTTCAACTAATACCATGAATAGCTATTGGAAGTCAATACTTATATTAATTATCTCCTTCTCAACCACCATGGCTTCTGCCCAAGAAGACTGCTCCAACGGAACTGATGATGATGGAGATGGTCTCATTGACTGTTTTGATAATGATTGCTTAAATGATGGCGCTTGCGAAGATTTCTTTTTTGGTAATCAAGTGTTTTGTGCTGATGATATTGATGTTAACACGTTTGCAATAAGAGAACAATGGGGATCTGCAGATGAATCAGCTACCAGTCACGTCACTCCTGCTATTGGTGACTTAGATGGCAATGGAATACCAGAAGTTATATCTGTTAACAATTATGGTTCATTAGATCTATTTGTTTTGAATGGAGCAACTGGTGCAACTATTGCATCCGCTGACATTGGCTTTACTCCAGAAAATGCTCCAATAGTTGCAGAAATTGACGGAGATGAAATTGGCGACATTATAGTCTCTCAAAATAAGGGAGATGACTTGGCATTATACAACGTAGATATTGTCACTGGTACACTGACCCAAAGATGGAGAGAACGAGCCTCGGTTAATCAATCTATTGGACTCCCTGGAGTTGCAGACTTTGATGAAGATGGTGATGTAGAAATTTACTACCGAAACGAAGTGATGGACGCTTTGACAGGTACGGTAATAATAGCAGGAGATGGAAATTGGGAAAGAGATTATACACACGGATCAATTGCTGTCGATGTATTACCAGACGCGGCATGTGCAGATTGTGCAGGACTGGAATTGGTTAGCGGTAATGAAATTTGGGCAATCAACGAAGCTGCCGGAACAAGAACTTTGGTTGAAGATATGGATGACGACATTCATGATGACATTGATCCTAACCTAAATTATTATCCAAAATACTACCCTAATTGGGATGATCAGTGGTCAACTGTATCTGCAGCAGATTATAACCTTGATGGAAGTATAGATTTAATTATAACTGGAGCTTTAGGAACGGCAAGTGAAGAATACAATGGCGAAACAACCATTTTCTTTTGGGATGTCGCAAATCAAAATGTAATAACCTACCATGATCCTACTAACGATTTTGTTAGAGGTCCTGGAAGAGTAAACATTGGAGATGTAGACGGAGATGGTCAATTAAACGCCAACTTCGTTATGGACCAAAAGCTATACTCACTCGATGAAAATTTCAACATTCACTGGATACACCCTATCAAAGAAGGCTCTTCCGGATTTACCGGTTGTTCCCTTTTTGACTTTGATGGCGATGGTGCTGTAGAAGTTGTATACCGAAGTGAGGAATCATTACTTATTGTAGATGGAGTTGGTAATGGTGATAATACAACTAGCGAAAGAAACGAAATAGCATGTGTTTCAAGAACGCAAGAAGAGTACCCTGTAATAGCCGACGTTGATGGTGATGGAAGTAGTGAAATATGTGTCTCATGCTATACAAATAACTCTACTCCTTTTGGCCCATATTCAAACACTCAATTCTCTCAAATTAGAATCTATGAATCAGATGGAGAAGCGTGGATGCCTGCAAGAGGTGTTTGGAATCAGCATGGATATTACAACGTGAATATTAATGATGATCTTACCATTCCAACCGAAGTTCAAGATCACTCGGTAGTTTTCTCAACGGCCGGATCTTGTGAGTACTCGGATGGAACTACAATTCCTTTTGACAATCGTCCATTAAATACATTCTTAAATCAAGCACCTATTCTTAACGAAGAAGGTTGTGTTGAGTTTGCTTCTCCAGATATCGAATTTGTTGGAATCTTATCAGCCACAGATGCATTGTGCCCGGATGCAGAAATTACAGTTGAGTATGAAATAACTAACCAAGGTGATATTGATATCTCAGGTAGTTTACC
>CAZWLS010000108.1:0-11856 GCA_964634415.1 uncultured Roseivirgaceae bacterium
GGTTATAAGCTTGAGTATAAGCAGATATCGCAGAATCTAGCTGATTTTCAATCTCATACGTGATACCAATTATGTAATAAGCATTCGCAGCATATTTAATCATATTATTTGCGATATACCTTTCGGCGCCATTACGCATAAGAGAAGAGGCTGAATCTAGATCAGTTGTAGAATAGAAAATCCCTACTATCAACTCTGATCTGCTTTTATGTTTGATCGATTCTACATTCAGGCCAATTTGGAATGCTTGTCTGGCGTATACTAGTTGTTGTTCAGGCTCATCAGCTGCATATGCTAATTCTATAAGTATGTTAATTTTTGATGTGTCAACTTCAGCATCTTTTAGCGCATTTTGCAGGCTATCAAGACTGTTTTCTTGACCAAATAGGCTATTTAGGCCAAGTAAGAATACAAGGGGCAATAGGTGGTTGATTTTAATCATGGGTTTACGCCATTATATCAAATATACGATTTAGAAGTCGTGATTAGAAAAGCCGTCCAACACTTTTCGGTTTGTTGATCGACTTTATCGATGTAATTTGCCCATTCAAATGATGAATGAATGAAATTACTGTATAGCCTATTATTAGCATTTCCAACCCTATTATTTGCTCAAGTTGAAAGTCCAAAAAGCTTTTTGGGATATGAGCTTGGCGATAAATTTTCAAGACATTATCAAGTCGTAGACTACTATGAACACTTGTCTGAAAATTCAGAAAATGTCAAACTCATTGAATATGGAAAAACTTACGAAGACAGGCCTTTGCTACTTGCAATTGTATCGTCTAAGCAAAATCTGGATAATCTAGAAGAGCTCCGACTGGATAACTTAAGGCGGGCCGGTATTGAAGAAGGCACTCCTAAAACCAACGTTCCAATTGTTTGGCTTAGCTATAACGTGCATGGTAATGAATCATCATCCACTGAGGCTTCCATGGCTACAATTTATGAGTTGATCCGACCGGATTCGGATAAAAGTGGGTGGCTAGATAATGTTATAGTAATTATTGATCCTTGTATCAATCCAGATGGAAGGGACAGGTATGTTAACTTTTTCTGGCAAAATGCAAGTCAGCCGTACAATCCTGACCCAAATGCAATAGAGCATAACGAACCATGGCCTGGCGGCCGACCAAATCACTATCTATTTGATTTGAATAGAGATTGGGCTTGGCAAACTCAAATTGAGACGAAAAGTAGGATAAAAGTATACAATCAATGGTTGCCTCAAATACATGTAGATTTTCATGAGCAAGGCATTAATTCTCCATATTATTTTGCTCCTGCTGCTCAGCCTTTTCATGAATTAATCACTCAATTTCAACGAGATTTTCAAACAGAGATTGGGAAAAATCATGCAAAGTATTTTGATGAAAACAATTGGTTTTACTTCACAAAGCAATTTTTCGATCTATTATATCCGAGTTACGGAGATACATACCCAACCTATAATGGAGCTATAGGTATGACCTATGAGCAAGCCGGTCATGGAAGAGCAGGTCTTGGTATCATTAAGCAGGAAGGGGATACACTAACTCTAAAAGATCGAATTGCTCATCATCATACTTCTGGATTATCAACAATTGAAATTTCAGTAAATAATTCCCAAAGGCTTCTTGATCAATTCAGTGATTTTTTTGGCGATAAGCCTTCACTGAAATACAAGTCATTTGTGTTAAAATTTGATGGAAATGAAGATAAGTTTAATGCACTTAGAAGTTGGCTTGATGATCAAGGAATTTCGTATGGAAGTGCTCTTGGAATCAAAGGATTGAAGGGGTATGATTATCGAACTGGGCGAGAATCCAGTTTTTCTATAGGTAAAGACGATCTTGTTATAAGTATGAATCAGCCTAAAGCTACATTGGCTCATATCCTGATGGAACCAAAGACAAAGTTGGTAGATTCAGTGACTTATGATATTACCGCATGGGGCGTTCCTTATGCATATGGAGTCCAAGCTTATGCGACAAAGCAAATGGTATCTGTGAGTTCAGTAGAAAAAACAAGCAAACCGATTATTAAACCTCCAAATAAAGCATATGCATTTATTGGAAAATGGAATAGTATGGATGATGCTAGATTTCTTACTGCTCTGTTAAAAGCGGATGTTAAAGTTAGATTTAGTGAAAAACCAATTACTTATAAAGGTGAATCCTTTGGAAGAGGAAGTTTGATCATAGCCAAAAGAGACAATAAGTCAATTCAGAATTTTGAAAAGGTGATAATCAAGCTAGCTAATGAATATGAAAGATCGTTGACTACTATCCAAACTGGATTTATGGATGCAGGCCCTGATATTGGATCATCAGATGTTCGCTACTTGAAAAAACCTAAGATTGCGCTTTTGAGTGGAGAAGGAACATCATCACTTGCGTTTGGAGCTACCTGGCATTTTATGGAACAAGACTTAGGTTATCCAGTAAGCATCTTAGGGACTGATTATTTTAATCAGGTAGATCTTTCCGATTATAATGTTATAATAATGCAAAGTGGAAGGTATGGAGATTTTGGAGAGGCTGAGATGACAAAATTGATGCAATGGGTATCTTCTGGCGGTAAACTTATTGCAGTGGAAGGTGCACTAAACAAACTAAAAGATACGGATTATTCTTCCTTATCCTCGTATAAAGATGATTCAGCCAAGAAGGCGCATAAAGAGCTTAGAGAAAAAAGAAGTGAGGATGCAAGAATGGTATCTTATGAAGATAGGGAAAGAGAGTTCATCAAGGGGTTTGCGCCAGGAGCTATTTACAAAGTAAAAATGGATAGATCACACCCTTTAGGGTTTGGTTATGGAGATATCTACTATACACTTAAAACTGGGTCTAGTAAAGTCGCATACTTGGATGGCAATAATGTTGGAGTTGTTGTAAGAAAAGATGATATATTAAGTGGATTTGCTGGTCAATATGCGAAAGAAGATATGGCAGAGACCCTAGTTTTTGGAGTGGAGAATAGAGGTAGGGGTCAAATCGTTCATATAGTTGACAATCCTTTGTTTAGATCTTTCTGGCAAAATGGGAAACTTCTTATGGTGAACGCCATGTTCTTTGTAGGCCAATAAAATTTAAAAAGCCAATCATCAGATTGGCTTTTTAATCTTTTAACCGACCATTTTCTTTGAGAGCTTTATGGATGATCCATTCTATTTGACCGTTGGTCGATCGAAATTCATCTGCAGCCCATTTTTCAAGGGCTTTCATAGTGTCCTCATTTAAACGCAGTGCAAATGGTTTTTTCTTAGCCATCTATTCCCCAATTTTCTTTCAATCTCCTCACTGCTTCTCTCATTGCTTCAGGCTTTTGCGTGCCTATTAATAACCTTTTATCATTCTTGAATACCAATTGCACACCAACATTTCCTGAGACATTCATTGCTCTTCCTGAACGAAATCTAAACCTATAACCCCATCCGCCATACTCGCCAATTGGCTTGTACTTGCGTACATATATTTCTTTAATATCATCACTTGTTACTTTTTTTTCAGCGCTAACAAATGGAGGATAGCGGTAGTATAAACTATCTTGATCCATTGATACCTGGAGTTTCGAGGTATAGAAAAGTACAATAATTCCTCCGGTTGTTATGGCTGCTATAATCAAGCCTATGATTCCTTCAGCATCATTTGTGAAAAATAGTCCCACTCCAGTGCCTCCAACAGACAAAACTGCAATTCCAATCACAACATACCATGTCCATGTACCTACGAAACTTTGCTCCTCTTTAAAAAATATTTTCCCTTTCATGATCTTTGTATTTTATCGTTCTCGCTCCAATAGCACCGTGATTGATCCATGGTCACTAGTGAATCCATGAATCTTCCAACCTTGTCCTGTAGCTTCATTAACTCGTTTTTCGAACTTGTCAATCTTTTCAAAAGCCTTTTGCTTTAAAAATCTGTAGTTATTCATCTTTAGTGATTTAAGGTTCCAGAATTTACAACTGGTGATACATCTTTGTCAGCACATAATACAACCATTAGGTTGCTAACCATTGCTGCTTTTCTTTCTTCGTCAAGTTCAATGACTTCTTTCTCTTTTAACTGTTCAAGAGCTGCTTCAACCATGCTTACAGCGCCTTCAACAATTTTATGACGCGCCGCCACAATGGCAGTAGCTTGCTGTCTTCTCAACATTGCACTTGCTATTTCTTGAGCATATGCGAGATATCCGATTCTTGCTTCTAATATTTCAATACCGGCTATGGCTAATCGCTCGTCCAATTCTTTCTCAAGATCTTCATTGACTTGCTTAATTCCTGAGCGCAAAGTGACGTCTGCTTGCTCATCGTCGAAGTTGTCATAAGGATAGCTTCCTGCTAATTTTCTTACGGCAGCATCTGTTTGAACCCTCACAAAGTTTTCATAATCATCTACCTCGAATGCAGCCGAAAAAGTGTCTTTTACGCGCCATACCAGTATTACTGATATCATTATAGGGTTACCAATGCTATCATTTACTTTGATACGTTCACTATCGAAGTTTCGGGCTCGTAAACTTATTTTTTTCTTTACATAAAAAGGATTTACCCAGTAAAATCCGTTTTCGCGTACTGTCCCGATGTATTTACCGAAAAGAACTAGAACCCTTGATCCATTTGGATTTACATAAAAGAATCCAGGCATCATGATCAACCATGGAAGCAATAATAGGAGCCATATAGGTTGTTGAGTGATTGACACCATGGCAATAAAAGCCCCTAGAAGAGCAAAGTTTAAAAATAGTGCTAGGTAACCAGAGGCAGGAGTATGATTTTTTTCTTGTGATTGCATAGTCGTATTATTTAAGTTTTTTAATGAATTGAACCATCCCAGAAATCAAGCCACTGCTTAATGGCAGATCAGGATTGTTATAAGTAGCTGCGTTGGCCGCTACATCATTTGCAGGTGCATCTTTTAAGACATGATTCATTCCCTCAATAATTAAAAGTTCACTATCTGGATAAGCCTCCTTCAAACTATTTGCTTGAGGCATATCGATCTGCAAATCGGTTGTGCCATTTACAATTAAGACTGGGATATCTAGTTTTTTTATTTCTTCGGTAGGTGTATATGCGATATATGACTTTAGAAATGGTTGAATTTGAGGGCCAAATATTGATGCTAAAAATGGGTTATATTCTTTTATAGTATAGCCCTCTTTGAGTGAATCAATGTTTATTCTAGCGTCTTCTTCCAAAACCGGAGATTGAGCAGCTAGCTGTCTCACAATCGCTTCACCGGCATCTTCTGCAAGTCCAGAGAGCGAAACAAATGCTTTAACATTTGGATTATTTTGAGCTGCTAGCATCCCAACCAGAGATCCTTGGCTATGCCCAACAATGACAATTTCTTTGTATCCTTTTTCTGAAAGAATGGTTAGCCAACTTTTAGCGTCATCAATAAAGTGATCAAATCTGACACTCAGAGGATCTGTCACTGCTGACTGACTTCCTGCTATACCGCGTTTGTCATATCTCAGCACTGCAAAACCATTTTCAGAAAACTGTTCAGCGACCATTTTCAATGAATTGTTATTTAAACCTAAAGCACTGTTTCCATCTTTATCAGTAGGGCCAGAGCCAGAGATCATTAATATGGCTGTTTTAATTTTTCCTTTAACAGGAGTAGTTAGTACTCCATTTAGCGATCCATTTGATACAGGTTCTTCCTTGAAAGACTGTGCACTCGCCGTGATTGACGTGAGTATTATTATTAGTGAAGTAATCGTTTTCATAATCAAATAAGTATATGATATTAAAATGATATCATTGTAATATACGATGTTATTTTCAAAATGGTTGTGTTCCGGAAATTTTGGTTCCTTTACATAATGGAATTAAAACCTAATGATTGGAAGGATTTTCATCACATGATGTATCAGATTTATCATGGAATAATAGCGCTAACATTGGTGCCGTTTGCACTTCTTTTCCTTGAGTGGGATTCTAGTGCTAATAAAGTTGAAGGATTCTCTAGTAGTCCATCATTTATAGTTCTTTCCCAATTGATTTGGATTATCGCATATGCTAGCTGGTATGTTTGGAGAGGAGAAAAAGTGATGTACCGAATTGACGACAACTCTGCGATTTCAGAAAAGATGCGTGAGTTCAAAAAACGTAGCCTGATGAAATATGGAATTCTGGCAGTGGCTGGACTATTAGCCGCCGGAGCAATGTGGATTAAACCTTCTTTTTTATTTGTTATTTCCTATTTCGCTATTCTAATACAATATTCGTTTCTAAGACCCTCAGAAGATAAGTTCGTAAGGGAGTTGAGAGTAACCAAAGAAGAGCGAGAAATGATGCATAGCCATTAATTAAAAAAGGCGTCTGCTTTTGCAGACGCCTTAGGTGATAGTAGTGATTAGAAATTTACAAGGTTATTCCAAAGCTTATGGCACTAAGATTTGCATTTTCTCCATCGGCATTTATTGGCCCTCTGCTCGCAGAGAAAACATCATTTAAGTCGTAGTTAGCAAATAATTCTACGCCTTTCCATCCAATCTGAGCTCTAATTCCATATCTAAAATTTTCAAGAAAGAAATTATCTCTTTCCTTATCTTTTTCGCGGTCTCCATCTTCTCTGTACTTGAATTTAGTGTGGCTTCCAATTCTATAACCTGCATATCCACCAACACCGAATCTAAATCCCTTACGAGAATATTTTTTGATTCGAATACCGCCTGACTCAATGCTAGTAATTTTTCTTCTTCCTTTGGAGAAGTCAAACATTGGAACCACTGTCACATTGATGTAAGAGGCGGTAAGCTTACTTTTCTTACCGTTTTGACCTGCCGGAGCTAGGTTAAATTCTATTTCATTTGCACCTTCTTCAATGATGTAGTCTGGGTCTTGAAGTTTCCAATTATACCAGCTAATTCCTACACCCCACTCGAGAAAAAGAGGCCCTCCAACCCATGTTCTGTTCGTGCTATTTAGTCCAACATACCACGATCCGAAGGATTTAACGGTATAGGGTGAATTGCCTTCAGGGAAACTTCCGCCTTCTAGCCAATTATTTAGGCCAATGTCAATGTTAAAGTGATGTGTGGTTTTGTCAACTCTTTCAGCTTCATATGTTACTTTTTTTCGATCTTCCCAATCATCCTCATCCCAATCATCCATTTCATCCGGATCAACATCTACTTCTACTCCCCCAAGTTTAATCCTAACTTCATCATCGCTGATTTTCCAGTCTTTCATTTCTACTTCATCCTCATTCACATAGGCTTTACCATCCTGGATTTCCATATATTCAACACTGTCAGATAGCTGATCATTTAAATCTCTTACCATCTGATTGATGTCGTAGTTCTCTAATGAAGCAAGGTCCTCTCTGCTCTTGGTAATGATCACGATCTTACTATTATTATTCAACTCTATGATCACTGTATCTTGCTTATCTCTAACGAGATCAGTACTTGAGGCAGTAACTGGGAATATCAGTATGAGTGCCAATAGTGTAAACAGTGGTTTCATTCTTCTATATTTTTTATCTATCGTTTTCATTTCCTTAGTCTTTTATAATGAGCTTCGTTCCTTTTTATTCTTCAATCCACCATTCAGTAGATTATCCTTTGCTGTTTTAATGTCAGCCAACATATCTCCCGGAGCTAACTTTCCTGTAAGAGCAATGAATTTCTTCAAAACTCCAGTTGAGTCATTTTTTTGAGTTTCTTCAATCTTCTTTTCTGAAGATGCGATATACGTAATTTTTACTGTTCTAAAAGAAGGTTCATCAACTGCTTCTTTTACTTGGTCCAAGATCACTGGTTTTTCAACTTCAACTTCAGCTACTGCTGATTTGGTATCAATATCCACTATCTCAGGCACTACATCTTTTTCGATTTCAGATTCAATAATTTCAATATCGTTGCCAACAGCAACCTGTGTGTAAGGTTGAGGTTTTGGTTGAATCTTTTGAACCTTATTTCCAGATGAATTTTTCAATGGACTATCATCCGTTTTTTGTTTGATCACTGGCAATTCGAAATTGAATACCTGCTGATTTACTGGATAATTGGCTTCTAAAGCAATCTGAGAAAAGTTCTCTTCCGAATTCAAAGGCCAAGCAATCCATGAAATAAATAATAAACTCACCGATGCTGCTACCCAATATAGAACTGGGGTCTTCTTTGGTCGAATTTGTTTTTCAACCTGAGACCAGGCTTTTGATGAAGGCGCCGCCTCCATGTGGCCTAGTTTTTCTCTAAATAACCGATCAATTTTTTGTTGATCCATTTGTAATCTTATTTTCTAGTTCGTTTTCCATTTCTGCCAGTCTGGTTTGCAACCATTTTCTGGCTCTGCTCAGTTGAGACTTTGAAGTATTTTCACTGATATCCAGTTGCTTCGAAATCTCTGCGTGACTATATCCCTCTATCGCATAGAGGTTAAAAACTGTTCTGTATCCAACAGGTAGTTCACCAATCAGTTTAAGTAAATCCTCTTGATCTAATGCATCCTCCATTACGCTTAAATTAGGACTGTCAGTAGCATTTTCAATGTCTGTTTGAAGTGACATATTCCTATTTTTTCGGATATACATCAAACAATCATTTACAAGAATGCGTCTTACCCAACCTTCAAAGCTTCCTTCACTTTTAAACTGATCCAACTTTTCAAAAACCTTTACTATGCCACCAATCATTACATGTTCCGCTTCTTCGCGATCTTTAATGTATCTGAGGCATACTCCTAACATTTTAGGAGCTAGGCGATCATATAAGCCACGCTGCGAAGAGGCTTTGCCTTTACGGCAGCCTTCGAGTAATTCTTCTTCGGTTAGTGACTTATTAATTCTCAGCATGGTTTTGACCTTCATGGGGTAGATGCAGCTAAAATGCGATTGGTTGCACGGGGTGAAATTATTTAAACAAAAAAAGTCGGCAAAAGCCGACTTCTTATTTATTTCCTATTCTGTCTGTTACTCATGATCATGGTGGACATGATGTCTATGAAATCTGTTTTGCCGCTTCAAAAGAAATTGCCACATGCTCCTCCACATATCATCAAAAGCATAGTGGATAATGTTTTTGAAATTGAGCCAGTTGTCTCTTTTCTTCTGTTCCATGTGTTTTAACTATAGCTGATGGTCTCTCAAATGTACACTTTTCAACGATAAAAAAGTATTTCTGTTGATTCAACCTTAATTAACTAGGAATTGTTAAATAGTATTCTTTGAATAATCTAATCTGCTTTGCAACCACACAAAAAAAAGAGGGGTCAGGTATAAACCCAAGCCCCTCTGTTAAGTATGAAGAGGAATACAAGGATATAGGCAGGCCGATTTTGATAATTGTAAAAAAGGTTGAAACTGTCTAACTGTAAAAAAGAAGATTTTTCTCACGAATGAGGGTTGTTAGATTTAAAGCTTGTTTTACTAACAACTACGACCAACTGAAAGTGAATTGGATAATGATTGCAATAGGTTTGACCTTAGTATGTATTGCTTTAATATGGTATTCAAAATATCGCCCCAATAAAATGCAAGCACCAAACACTTTCAAGGAGGATGAGGATGAATTAAGTGAAATTTTCAATCGAGCAATCGAAGTAGTATCCAAAGAAAAATATTTTCTAAATAAAAGTCTAAAACTTTCTGATCTAGCCAAAGAAATGTCTTCAAATGAAAGACTTTTGTCACGCTCAATCAATAAGTTCAGCAATGGTAACTTTAATAAGTTTATCAATTCATTTCGAATAGAACATTCGAAAGAGATGCTTACAGGAGGTCAATTCGATCATTATACCATTGAGGCTATTGCCGATGAATGTGGGTTTTCCAATAAGGTTTCTTTTTATAATGCCTTTAAAAGTGAGACAGGTATGTCTCCTACGCAATTTCGTGCTGTAAAACAGTCTAAATAGGCTAGTCCCTATACTATTTTTTTTAAAAAGTAAAAAAGCGTGATCCTTTATATAAAGAATCACGATTGTTTACATATGTAGCTGAAAATCAATAAGTAGGAGGGGTTTGAAATACGTTTTGGTTGAAACAAATATCACCAATATGTATACTCAAATAGGACTAACAGAAAAAATTGCTATTGTGGACAAAATGATCCACGTAGCCGGGAGCACTGACAATCAGCATTTACTTGTGCCTAATAATATGGCAGAAATATATATCCCTCTTAATAACGTTGAATTCAAATGCATAGGAAGCGTGAGATCTATTACATTGAAAGAAAGTGATGGGTATTTCCTAATGCCAAGAAGAAGAGGTGCCTCGATAAATCTATTGAACAATTCATCTTGTTTGATTGTAGGGATTAATCCAATATATGCCAATAAGATTGCAAAAGGATTAAAAGAAGTTTCAAGTGGAATCTCCTTAATCAATTTCTCATCGAGTCAGAAAAAGAGTTTAATACGGGCATGGGAAAATAAAGATACCTACATGGCAAGTGATATCCTAGAAGGGATATTTCATCAAACTATTGATTTATTCGAGTACAATGACACTGTACTAAACTCAATTGAGCAAATTCAAGAATCTTTTGGAAGAACTTCTATAAAAGAAATCTACTCTAACTTGAACGTAAGCAAATCCAAGTTAGAACAGCACTTTAATAGAGAAGTAGGCTTGACGCCTAAAGAGTTCTGCAAAATTGAGAAGATCAATTATTTTATTAATTCCTATTTAGAAGATCCTGGACAGAGCTTGACGGAACTTACATATTTATGCGGATACTATGATCAATCACATCTTATCAAAGACTTTAAGTACTTTTTGGATACTAGCCCCAAAAAGTTTTTTGCTTCTTTTACTCGTTGAAGAAAATAATATATAATTCTAGAGGCATACAGTATTATGAAGTTTACTAATACAATAGGAATTTTAATGTTGTTTTCACTCGGCTATTGCAAGGTTGCTGAAAAGGAAGCGAAGTATAATTTAAATGTTCAGTCCTTTGAATGTCTTGGAAACTGCCCGGTCTATTCTTTTAGTATTGATAGTCTTCGGGTTTTACGGTTTAATGGTTTGAATCATTCAAAAGAAGGGATGCATCAATTTAGATTAACTAAATATGAATATGGCAGGCTTGTTACGGTATTGAAAGATAACATAAAGGAAGAGAAGGAAGGAAGCCTTATTGCCGGTACCTTGGATTCAAGTAATAAGGAGATTCACGTAATAAATGCAAATACAAATCTTGTATTAAGAGTAGAAAAAAATAACCCCTCGTCAATGAAATTAGATTCTTTGCTAAATCAGATTTTAAAGACGAGGAGCTTAATTAATGATTAATGATATAAGGTTAAAATTTTAATCACATCTTCTTCTTTTGTAAATTTTAACTTATTTGCTTTTGCATATTTTATTGCTTCATTCTGGTTGTTGAGTATAGGTAAAATTTCTTTTTTCTTAAGTCCTATTTCCGCGAGGGTAATACTTTCGTCCGCAACATAATACTTCTCTTGTGTCACGAATCTCTTTTTTCTTTCAGCAGTATTATACCCTGGCTGCGCTTCCTCTACTATGGAGGTGTGGTAATACTTGTATAACTTTTTTGGGATAAGCTCTTCATACCATTTGTTATAAATTGATACCATTTCAATTCCGAAAACGCTTGGTCTTTTTCTATCAAATCCAACACCTAAAATATTGGTCGTCTCAAGAATAATAATTTCCCCATTTTCCATTTCTACCTCAAATTCTTGATTCAGTGAGTTAAATCTCATAAACACTCCTTCAAAGGTTTGCTCGGGATATTTAACATAACCCTCGGTGAACTCATCAATAATGTATGGAGATCCTTCAGCTAGGTTCTTAATTTTATCTTCCTTTACAATTTTACCTTGCAGGGTCTGAAGATTTGATATTTGTGAAAATACCTGTAATTGACTGATTAACAGTGTTATATAAA
>CAZWLS010000109.1:0-11626 GCA_964634415.1 uncultured Roseivirgaceae bacterium
TCGAAGCTTATGGAGATTACATTAAAGTTCATACTCCCAATAAAATGTATGTCACATATAACACAATGAAGAGTGTGGAGGCCTCGTTGCCAGAAAATCAATTTTTTAGAATCCATCGATCGTATATTATTCGATTGGATAGGATCTCTAATATTGAGCAACTGAGTGTGGAAATTAATGATAAGACGCTGCCAATAGGAAAAAGCTATAAAGCAGAACTCGTCGAAAAAATTGGGCAACTGTAAAAAACAGAAGATATTTTTAGGTGTTTAAAATTTATGTGATACTCGGTATCACTACCTAATCGACTAAAAAATGAAAGAAAAGGAATCAGGGGAGCAAGCTTCCGATATCAATAATGACAATCGACTTGAGGCGGTAAGAGATCTCTTATTTGGTCCAAACGACCAACAGTATCGACAGGAATTTAAGGAAATCAAGGATCAGATCACACAAAATAGAACTGACCTAGACAAAAGTTCGGAAACCTTAAAGTCTGATCTGCTTGATCGAATTGAGAAGCTTGAAAAGAAAGTTGATGATGATGTCAATTCATTAAAGTCTGACTTGAGTACCCAAATTGAAAAATTGAACGACGGGAAAGTTGACCGTCTTCAATTGGCTAAGTTGCTTCAAGACATTGCTAAGAAATTAGAAGGCTGATTCAGTGAGTAGCTCGAAGGGTATAACGGCTTTAAAAGAACTTCTTTTTGAAGAAGAGAAAGAGCGATATCTCGAGCTAAGTGAGCAGATTAAAGAAACCAGTAAAGAAATAGACACTAAGCTCGCCAATAGAGAAATACCAGAATCAGAGTTTAATCAAATCATGGATAAGATGGTTCAGGTAATGCCAGAAAAACTTGGACCTACCATCACATCAACCTTGAAGACACAAATTAAGGAGTCAAGAGATGATGTAGTACAAGCGCTGTTCCCGATAGTGGGACAGATGATCAAGAAATATATTCAGCAGGAAATTCAGCTACTCACTGAAAAAATGGATCGTCAGTTTGAGCAGGCATTTTCTTTTGATATGCTCAAGCTAAGATTACAGTCAGTGTTTACTGGAGTTTCTATGAGTGAGCTGATGCTTCGAAACACACATCAGCCACAAGTCAGAGAAATATTTCTAATTGAAGAAGGTAGCGGTATTTTAATGGCTAGCTACTCACGCACGAAATCTTTCGATCAGGATATGATGGCGGGAATGCTTTCTGCAATCAAAACATTTGTAGAAGATGCTATGGATGTTGAAAAGCAAAATTTAGAAATGATCTCTTATGATCTGTATAAAATCTATGTCCAAAACTTCGATAAATTTTACATAGCCGTAGTCCTTTCTGGAGCAATCGATGAGGCTTTTAAGAGCAAGCTGAATGATCAAATCTTACTTTTTGTAAAGGAAATTATGTTCAAGTCTGAGCATCCTGAAGAAAAAGAACTAACTAAAAAAATATCTCAATACTTTGAGAAAATATAAATACTATGAAAAGGCTTTTACTAATCATACTAATCATCACCCTACCTTTAATTGCTTTTTTTCAATTCAAGAATTATCGAAGGTTTCATCCACCGGTAAGTTATGAGTACGTGATTTCTGACAATGTAGATGCCAACTATCATGACCAAGCAATGGTAGATGAATACTACAGGAAGGCAGTTGAGATTGGGGCATTTGCTAGAATGCAATGGAAAAGCAACGATTTTGATGTCCGATTTCCTTCTGAGGAAAATCAAGAGGAGGTTAATGCAAGCAGGTACTATAATCAACTTATATCAAGGGTCAGTGCTATTGAGGCGAAATTAGAGGCTTCAAATGCCCTGAAAGAAGAGGGTTACAGCAACGAAGAAATCCAACAGATCGAATCTGGTATTTCCAAAAATCAACTACAATTCGTTGCAGATAGAATCAACATAAATCAGATCGCTTTTGGAGATCAAAGTAGTTATGTGTGGAAGGTGCAAAAACAACTGATTTCTAAAGGTTACGAGCATCGTCTTGACGGGCTTTTTGGTATAGATACTCAAAATGCGTTAACATCATTCCAGCAGGATAATCAATTGTATCCTTCAGGATTAATGAATGACGATACCTTCGATCTTTTATTTATGAATTAATCCCCATCGAGATTTTTCGTCATTTGGCCTAGTATTTAGGTCGCCCAACTAAGAATCTGACGCCACAGTATTCTGATAGCCATCTTAGCATCAAAATTCAATGCTATGACTATCATGAATAAATTATTCGGACACCAAAACAAGAATTTTCACTTAAGATACATCTCAGTTGTAGATGAATGGGAAGTCTTAGATAATTCTGGGGTAGTCTTCATTGGTACAAAAGATAAATGTGACCTCTTCATTAGAACCTGCGAATGGTTCAAAAAACAATATGCGATTAGTGAGTAGATGACCAAGTAAGTGTGAGTAGCTACCCATAAAAGGTAGTTTGGTGACTGGGCCGTCTTGTGGTGGGACGGCCTTTTTTATTTCTTTTTATTTAAGGAATCAAATCCTTCAGATTTCCATTTAACTGAGTTCTCGACCATTTGATTGCTATGAAGACTTTCTAGCAATCAACTGTAAGTTTTTAAGTTTACGAGATACTAATCTTGCAAATTCGAAAAAACTTAATCGATACTCATGAAACTAACTATTTCTAACCTTTCAAAAACGTATAAGAATGGCGTCAAAGCCATTGACGGTGTTTCACTCGAGATTACATCAGGAATGTTTGGGCTTTTAGGTCCAAATGGAGCTGGAAAATCTTCGCTAATGCGTACCATAGCAACCCTACAATCTCCAGATGCAGGTGAAATTCATATGGATGATATGAACATCCATGAGAATCAGATGGAATTTAGAAAGAGACTTGGCTATCTGCCTCAGGAATTCGGAGTATATGGGAAGATGTCTGCGGAGGCATTACTCCAATATTTTGCCACTTTAAAAGGAGTTGCTTCCAAAGAAGAGCGAGATGCAATTGTGAAAAGCGCACTTGAGGTAACCAACCTTTATGAAGTAAGAAAAAAGGATGTAGCCAAGTATTCAGGCGGTATGAAGCAAAGATTCGGTATTGCTCAATTGCTACTAAACGATCCTAAACTAATTATCGTGGATGAACCTACAGCAGGCCTCGATCCAACTGAAAGACAACGATTTTTAAATGTTCTAAGAGAAATAGGAACAAACAATATTGTGATTTTCTCAACTCACATTGTAGACGATGTAAAGGAATTATGTACCGATATGGCAATCTTGAATGGTGGTAGAATTCTGTCTCATCAGACGCCAAAAGAAGCGGTTAAATCTCTGGAAGGGAAAATGTGGAAAAAGGTCATCGAGCGAGATGAGCTTGAAGCTGAAGAGGCTAAATACAATGTGATTTCTTCAAACTTCAATGATGATAACACAGTAAATATCAGAGTAATGGGGGATTCAAATCCAGGAGACGGATTTAATTCTGTGGAGGCTAATCTCGAAGATGTTTACTTCACTACGCTTGGTCAAGAAAAATCTGTAGAAGCTTAACCCATCCAAGATGTTTTTTAAAATATTTTCTTTCGAAATAAAATATTGGGTTAAGAATCCACTGTTTTACATCTACTTAGGATCATTGTTTGCCATTTCTACATTAGCGATGGCCTCCAATGCAGGAATCTTTGATTCTATTACTGTTACGAGGAGCTCGATTGCTTATATCAATTCAGCTTTTGCTCTGAATAATTTCATCAATGGGTTTTCCATTATTGCATTTTTTCTAATCCCTTCAATTGTAGGTGGCACCATCAATAAGGATTACAGCAGCAATACTAGCAACGTACTTTATTCATATCCATTTACGAAGACCGACTACTTAGTTGCCAAATACTTAAGTGGGTTGGTAATAACGATTCTGGTTTTGCTATCTATTGCTTTAGGCGCTATTGTCGGTGGCTATTTGCCTGGCACAAACCCAGAACTGCTTGGAGACTTTAGTTTACTCAACTACCTGCAACCGTACCTTATTTACGTAATACCAAACCTTATCTTTTTTAGTGCAATCATATTTGGTGTTGTGACCTTTTCAAGGAATATCTCTGCTGGCTTTGTGGCAGTAATTGCATTATTTCTTTTACAAGGTGTAGCCGAAACTGTTATTGGAAACTTAGATGATAAAGAACTCGGAGCATTATTAGATCCTTTTGGTGCTGGTGCAAGCTCATACTATACAGAGTACTGGACTGTTGCTGAGCAAAATGAAAATTTATTGCCATTTGAAGGGTATATCATATACAATCGATTGATCTGGGGAGGTTTGGGATTGTTGATATATATGGGTGTTTTCTGGGTTTTCAAATTTTCTCACAATCCACTTTCATTCAGTTTCAAAAAGAAAAAAGGTGAGCGTGTGACCAAAAATAATTTTGGTAGCATGGTGCGAATAGATATCCCCAAAATCTCCTTTGATTACAGCTTTATTCATAGAATAAAGTCGGCATGGACCCTTTCTAATAATGATTTTCTATTCGTAATTAAGAGTTGGCCATTCATCATCATCTCGTTGATTGGATTGCTGATATTGACTACCACACTAGCTGTCGGACAGCAGATATACGGTACAGCTACTTATCCAGTAACCTGGCAGATGTTAGATATTGCAGGTGCTGTATTCACAAGGCTTGCCATTCTGCCTATCACCTATCTGTATGCAGGAATGTTGATTCATAGGCATCGAATTGCTAAGATTAATCAGCTAGTGGATGTAGCTCCACTTCCAAACTGGACGATGCTTTTATCTAAGTTCATCGCGCTTGTCAAAATTCAACTTGTGCTTCTCCTACTTATTATGATTAGTGGGATTTTAATTCAATCATACGCTGGCTTTTATGATTATGACATAGGATTATACCTGAAGGACCTCTACTTTTTGAGGATTTGGAATATACTAGTGTGGAGCTTGCTTGCCATTTTTATCCACACACTTATTCCAAATTACCTGGTAGGATTTTTTGTGACACTAGGAGTAGGAATTGGAATCAGTTTCTTGGATTCAGTAGGCGTAGAACAATCAATCTTTAAGTACAACGAAGGGCCTGGAACTGCCTATTCGCCAATGAATGGGTATGGGATTTCCATCATTCGATACTTTACCTATAAAGTCTATTGGTTACTCCTTGGTGGAGCTCTTTACGTATTCGCGATAGCATTTTGGAGAAGAGGCATGCCTACTACCATCAAGAATAAGTTCAAAGATGGAATGCATGCATTTACGACTCCTCTTAAGGTTGCATTCACATTCCTTCTCCTTTCCTTCTTAGGATTGGGGAGCTACATATGGTATGTGAATAATGTAGAAAATGAATACGTGTCTTCGAAGCAAAGTGAAGAGCGTCGAGTGGAGCAGGAAAAACGATTTAGTAAGTATGCTGATATGGCTCAGCCTCGTATTACAGATGTAAAGGTAGATATGGATATTTTTCCAGATACAAGAGATCTGATGGTGAAGGGAACATTTGTTATAGTAAATAAGACAGATGAAAACATTGATTCATTATTCTTAAATCATAACAGTTATCCAAGCGAGTTTAAGTTCTCAGTTGAGAATGAGCTAGTGCTTGAGGATACGGTATATAATTATGACTTCTACAGGTTGGCAGAGGCAATGAAGCCTGGCGACTCTATCACTTTTGAATTCAAAATGTGGAATAAGCCAAATACTTTACTCAGAAGTAATTCTCCCGTTCGATATAATGGAACCTTCATTAACAATGGGTTATTTCCAACTTTCGGATATTCAGAGGGGGGCGAACTTCGTGATAATAAGGTGAGAGAAAAGTACGGACTCCCTGAAAAGGAGCGCATGATGTCACCATATGATACAACTGCTCTTGGTAATACATACATATCATCGAGCGCAGACTGGATAGATTTTGAAACCACTGTCAGTACTTCTGAAGATCAAATTGCAATAGCGCCTGGTTATCTTCAAAAAGAGTGGGTGGAAGATGGAAGAAGATACTTCCATTACAAGATGGATAGTAAGATGCTAAATTTCTATGCGTTCCAATCTGCTGAGTATGAAGTGATTAGAGACAGTTGGGAGGATATAAATATTGAAATTTATTATCACAAAGGTCATGAGTACAACCTTGATCGTATGGTGAAAGGAGTGAAAAAGTCACTTGATTATTACACACAGAATTTCAGTCCATACCAGCACAAGCAAGTGCGTATAATTGAATTCCCGAGGACCGGCGGATCGTTTGCACAATCTTTTGCCAATACCATTCCATTTTCTGAAGCGATTGGTTTCATAGCGGAAGTGGATGATGAAGATCCGGAAGGAGTTGACTACCCGTTCAGTGTTACTGCCCATGAGGTGGCTCATCAATGGTGGGCTCACCAAGTGATAGGAGCAAACGTACAAGGTGCTACTTTGATGTCCGAAAGCATGTCTGAGTACAGCAGTCTTAGGGTTTTGGAAAAAGAATATGGATCAGAGAAGATGCGTGTATTCTTAAAAGATGCATTGGATAGTTATTTACAAGGAAGAACGTTTGAGCGGCTAAAAGAAAAGCCACTTATTTTCAATGAAAATCAACAGTATATCCATTACAATAAGGGCTCATTAGTACTTTATGCACTTAGTGATTACTTAGGGGAGGATGTGTTTAATGCCGCTATGAGTAGATATATTGATAGTGTAGCATTTCAAGAACCTCCTTATACTACTTCATTGGAATACTTAGATATCGTTAAGTCGGTAACACCTGATTCAATGAAGTACTTGGTTTATGATATGTTAGAGACCATTACACTTTACAATAACAAGGTGACTGAGGCGACTTATAAAGAACTGGACAATGGAAAATTTGAAGTTAAACTAGAAGCTTTGGTTTCAAAGTATCGTGCAGATGAAAAAGGAGAGCGTATTTTCACAGATGCCAATGGAGATAGCTTAAGCTACAAAGTAGAAGGAAGGCGCAAGCCACTTATTTCTTTGCCATTGAATGATTGGGTTGAAGTTGGAGTATTTGTAGAGAAGGAAGTTGATGGAGAGACAAAAGAAGTACCGCTCTATCTTGAGAAGCAAAAGTTTAATCAAATCAATAATGAGATTAAGATAATTGTAGATGAAAAGCCTACTTCTGTAGGGATAGATCCCTATTACAAACTAATAGATGTTGTTTCTAACGACAATAGGTCCGAACCTTCAGAGGCAAAGACCGATGCAGAAGCCGAGACATCTGAAGAATAACATGGAAGGGGCTCCTCTAGGAGCCCTTTTTCATTTAGTTCATTTGATTGATATTTACCTATGAAGCTAAAGAAAGTACTCGCGGACATTGTCCCGGTTTTAGTAGGTATACTCCTGGCACTATTTATTAATCAATATCAACAGTCCAGATCAGAGGAAGAATACATTAGGAATTCTGTAAGGTCTATTATTCTTGAAAACGAAGAGAATATAAAAGAGCTCGAGTACGCACTGAGCAGACAGGCTACATTCATTGATACACTTGATAAATACCTGGAAGATGATCTATTTACGTTAGCAGATGTATTAAAAAAAGCGAGGGGTGTTTACTCTCCAGACTTGAAATCCACTACATGGAAGTTTTTGGTTCAGGACTCTAAGCATACTTTAGTGTCTTATGAGTTTATCAATCGTTTGGCTGAAATTGAAAAGTACGAGGTACTTGTGAATCGTTACAATGTCAAAATTGGGGATATCATCTTTCAGCCGGCATTCTTTGATGACCCTCGGTTAAAAAATGTATTCTTTATCCTTTTTAGTGATTTTGGATCGATTGAACGGGCGATGATAAAAGAACTCCGAGACTTTAATGATTTTGCTCGTGAAACTTATTCAATTACGGACGAAGAGTGATTATTTCATCACCTTATAAATTATTTCATTGCCAGGAAGAGCATATCGAGAGATTTCTTGTTCACTAAGCTCTTCAATCAAACGCTCTTCAACAACGTTAAATCCAGTGCTCCCCAGTCGCTCCGCATAGTCCTCGCCATACATTCGTACATGGTCATCTTGACCAAAGGCTTTTTCTCTTTCCTTCGGGTCAGTAATGCTTTTGTCTTCGTAGGTAGTTTTTGGAAGTGGGTGAAAGAATGGTACTTGTAGAATAGCCCAACCACCTGGTTTCAAAACCCGCTTCATTTCGCTTAACGCCTGAATATCATCGTCAACATGCTCTAAGACGTGATTGCAGAAAATAATATCAACGGAATTATCTTCAAACGGTATTTCATGAATATCCATCTTCACTTTAGCCAAAGGAGATTCAATATCTGCGGTTATATATTCAAGGTTGTCCAGTGCTTCAAACCGATCCATAAAGCAGAGTTCAGGTGCTATATGTAGCATTTTGGCTTCCTTAGTAAAGAAGTCAGTTTTCCTTTTCAGGTAAAGCCAGATTAAACGATGCCGTTCAAGTGCTAAACATTTGGGGCAAAGTGCATTGCTTCGGGAAGAAAGACGACCATATGGTAAGAACTTCCTAAAACGAGATTCGCATACAGGGCATTCTACCTTATTACCTCTATAAAATACAGCCATAATCCGCATGGCAATATGACTGAACAGTTGCAAGTACTTTCGAGGTATATGTCTTAAGAAAAAGGAAATTATAAACTTCACGTAGCGCCTATTTTGCGGCGCAAGTTATTTATTCAGCTATCGACGCACAATCATTGATCAAAATTTCTCTATTTTGGTTTTAGAATGAAAAGAGTACTTTTTACATCAATTCTAATTTTTGGATCTTTTTGGTGCTTAGCACAAAAAGAAAAACCAGTTCAGGATGAGCTGCCTACAGAGAATTTGGCCTTCAATAAGGACTCAAATAAGAAGGCCAATAAGCCTAAAAGAAAAACCTATGATGTGATTTATGTGCCAAATGCAAATAAGATCTTGTATGGCAATAAATGTGCTACTGAAGAAACCAGAAAAATGGGTTTTGAATACTTAGTAGAACCTCCAAATATTTCGGGAAGCAAAACCGGGAAAGGTAAATTCATCAATAATCTATGGGTAAAAACTAAATTGGTTGTTACCAGAACACCTTTTTGGAAAATGATTCTTAACAAAAAGATTAAGAAATGTAGAGCCATGAGTGGGGATCTCGTGGGATAAAGCATTAACTTCTAGTCATATTTCAAACCTAATCGCACAATTTATGAAAGCTTTGCGCCTTGTATTCCTATTGCTTTTAATATCCTGTACCAGTATTACTGAAGAAATATATCTGAATAGTGATGGGAGTGGAGAATATATGGTCTATTCGGATGTAGTAAGCAGCTCGAGAGATATGATGCTTGGAATGATGAGTAGTATCTATCCCGATGCATCTGAAGATAGCTTGAGGCAAGTAGTAGAAGCCCAGATTTGGGCAGATTTTCCTGCAGAGGTTGATTCGATCATTGATTTCACCTCGCGAGTTCCAGATAGTGTGAAAAATGACCCTGAAAGCCAAAAGTATCTTGATAAAATGGAGATGTTTATGAGAGGAAGTAAAGAGAAAGGTTACTTGAATTCTGGGATGAGCTACAAGTTTGACGCAGTTAAAGACTTAGAGGATTTTTTGATGTTTTTAAATCAAAATCAAGCAGTTGGATCGGGAGGTGCAGTCGGTACTGATGTGCCAAATTTGAATGTAAAGTATTCGTTTGATGGAAATTCTTTTTCAAGAACAACTCAAATGGAGGACTTTCTTGATATGAGTGATTCGACCGTAATGATGCTTAATGTGATGCTTCAAGGAGCTAAATCAAGGTTCATTGTTCATTTGCCAAGGAAGGCGAAAAACGCAAGTTCTAATCAGTTGGTGGAACAAAAGGGGAAAGATGTAATCTACGAATTTGAGTTGCTCAAAGTGATCAATGGAGAGCAATCGTCTGATGTCAAAATAGATTTTTAGTTATGGAACCTCGTACTGTACAATTTTCGCGAACCAAACTTACCGAGTTGATGATTCCTTCTTTTGCCAATTTTGGAGGTAAGGTGCATGGAGGCCTCATCTTATCACTAATGGATAAAGTGGCATATGCTGCAGCAAGCAAGCATGCGGGTACATACTGTGTGACAGTAACAGTCGATGGTGTGGAATTCCTTCAGCCAGTAGAGGTTGGTGAGTTACTAACGCTTGATGCTGCGGTTCACTACGTTGGAAACAGTTCATTAGTAGTAGGAATAAAGGTTACCTCTGAAAATGTAAAGACTAACATGGTGAAGCATACAAACAACAGCTATTTCACGATGGTGGCAAAAGGTGATGATGGCAAGCCCACTCAAGTTCCAGAACTGGTATTGGAAGATATCAATGAAATGCGCAGGTTCGCTGATGCTATTAAGCGCATGGAAGTCAAAAAAGAGGCAAATGCTAAGATCCAGAAAGAGCAGGGAGAGTTTATTCCGGTAGACGATATGGAATTGTTAAGCAACCATCGATGCAAAATCGAATTTAAACTCGATGATGACTTTAACGATCTTTTTTCCGATACATAAATTTTAAGCCCGACCAATCTTCATCAACGGCACATACTTTAACATCCACAAGCCCTCCTTGTAATCCGAATTCTCGAACAATGTTTCCGTTTAGGTCTGTATCCATTTTTGAAGTCCCTTTCGGCCAGGATACCCACAAGGTTCCATCTTTTTTCAGAGCTTCTTTCCAACTATTCCACTCAGATTTTAAAGTCTCTAGTTGGGTGGTAAATACATGTTGGAAGTCATAGGGTCCTGATTTTAGTTCATCATCCCACTGAGTATCATTTGGTGTTTCCTCAAGAAGATCAAAATAGTTTTCTGGGGAATTGTACAAAAAGCAATTGTAGCCTTCTTTAATTCCGAGCTTTTTCCACAATGGATTTTTAGAGTACCCAGCCATTAATTACAGTAGTTAGGTGTTTGACCAAACCAATTCCGGTCTTTTGCACCACTATATTCGAGACATGCTTTTTGCTGCTCATCCAGAGCAATATATGCTTTTGCACTGGTGACATATGAAGTTGCACTGTCTGGCCAAACATACTTATTCCAATCTGAGGCCTTAATTGCCATTTCTGGATCATCTAATTCTAAATAGAGATCTGCAAGACTGGTATACAAATAATAGTGCGATTTAGGAACATACTCTTCATTAATTACCAGTGCATATCCCTCTCCAAAGAACTTCTTGTAGCGTTTAATAGCTAACCTGTGAGCAATTTGCAAATGATCTAAAGCCTCTTCAGGATCGTTAAGCTCGTCTCTGTGAATCTCCGCAATTTTCACTAGTGATGATATGATTTCATATTCTCCTACAAGAAAGTCATTTAGGATTTCAATCGCTTTTTCTGGTTGATTAGTTTTTTTATAAGCATCTGCCAATTTCTGTCTTACTTCGTAGAAAGGCAGGTTTGGAGCAAATTCTTGAACAAGTTCATAAAGTGCTATTGCTCCTTCATAGTTTTCCTGGTCAAATTGAAGATCTCCATTTTCTATGATTTTATCCAACATAGAGCTCTTGAATTGCCTCATATCTCGTTCTTCAGATCTGAAAAATTTTAATGAACTCATTAATTCAAAAGCAGTTTTATAATCGCCTTCTTCAAATAGTGTTTTGGCCTCTGTAAATGTCATTCT
>CAZWLS010000110.1:0-11580 GCA_964634415.1 uncultured Roseivirgaceae bacterium
TAACTAACGTAATTATAAATTTTTTAATAATAATTTGATGAGTTTGAAAGCGAAATTATTCAATGATTCCAACAATTTTCGCTACTCATCTTTTAAAGAATCTACCGGATTTGCACTAGCTGCTTTCCATGTTTGAGAACTAACGGTAACCCACGCAATTAGAAGTGCCATAATTCCTGCAAGACAGAAAAACCACCACTTAAGCTGTATGCTAGATGCAAAACTTTCTAGCCATTTGGCTCCTAAAAAATAGCTTACAGGTAATGCGACAAATAGAGAGAGAAGCACTGATTTTGTAAACTCATAAGTCATTGATGCCGCAAGTTTCCAACTCTCAGCTCCAAGTACTTTTTTGATACCTATCTCTTTGACCTTTCGTTGAACCTGAAAGATGGTAAGGCCAAATAAACCAAGGCATGAAATAAGAATTGCTAGACCTGAAAATAACTTAGATAGTTTGGCAACACGCATTTCTGAATCATACATAGCCTCATAGTCTTGATCGATGAACCTTGCATCAAAGGGATAGTTAGGGTTGAAGCTTTTATATACTGATTCGATTTCAGAAATTGTTTGTAGCTCTTGACCTTTCGCAATTTTGATGATGAAGTAGTGTGCCTTTTCTGGTTTGTAATGGAACATTGCAGGTTCAATTGGATTATGCAGCGATTCAGTGGTGAAATCTTTCACAACACCTACAATGGTCTTCTTACCGGTATAATGTTCTACTACCTTCCCTACAGGATCTTCAAGTCCCATAGTATGAATGGCTGTTTCGTTGAATATGATGCTGTTTTCTTCCGTATTGAGCTTTTCATTAAAAAATCTTCCATCGACTAATTCTAGACCAATGATTTCAACTGATAGTGCATCACCACTATTTTCCCAAAACTGAACTTGCTGATCTTCTCCTTTACCCTCCCAACTGATACCACCAGTTCTATTTTGAAGGCCTGGACCAATCGAAAATCCGCTTTGAGATACAAGCTTAACTCCTGGAATGTTGTTGAGTTCTGCTGTGAATGCTTCACTATTTTCTAGGATTTGACCTTCTCGTAAGAAGTAGAGGAGGTTGTCACGATCGTATCCCAGATTTTTGTTTAATGCAAAATCTACTTGCTGGCTAACAATCAAGGTACTTACTATTAATACTATTGAAAGTGTGAATTGAACAAAGACAAGAACTTTACGACTCCATGCCCCGCCTGTGACTTTCGATTTAGACTTAAGTGCTGAAATAACTTCCAATCCTGAAAGGTAGGTTGCAGGAAACATTCCAGCGATCAATCCAATAATTGGAATAAACAATAGAACCAGTGTTAATAGCTTCCATTCAAAAACTAGCTCTAGTTCTTTTCCTGTAATATGATTGAATGGTTCTAGTAAAAGGCCAACTAAGAGAATTGCAATTATTATTGAGATTGTTGATAACAACATAGACTCCATGAAAAATTGAAAAGCTAGTTGGACTTTCGAAGCACCGAAGGTCTTTTTTACACCTATTTCTTTCGTCTTTAGGGATGCAAAAGCTGTGGATAGGTTAATAAAGTTTATACAAGCTATGATTAGAATGAAGCAAGCCACAACCATTGCTAAGTATACATAATCAATTCTCCCACCTGCTTGTTGTCCATTTTCATAGTTCCCATAGAGGTATTGGTCACCGTAGTTTGTTAGAAATAATTCAACCAGTTCGTTGTCATTGTTGCTCCTAAATATTTCATTGATTTTTTTCTCTATGAGATCTTTGTTACTCAGGTCATCAAGTTTTATTACGACTCTTCCGTAGTAATTACCCCAACCTTTAAATGAGATTAATTCATCGTGATAAAACGTCCATGGTAAAATAAATTCGAAGGGATCTGAAGTGGCAGAAGTAAGATCTTGGATAATTCCTGCAACTCGAAAAGACTTTTCACTATTCCAGAAATGCCAAGTAATGTTTTTCCCAATTGGATCTTCTTCGCCAAACATACGCTCAGCCATTGACTCAGTAATTAATATATTGGAAGGATCAGCTAGTGCCTCCTTCTGTCCTTTAATAAGGGGATAATTGAAGATTTTGAGATAGTCTTCATCTCCAAACCTACCTTGTGCCTTAAACCTTTGGTTGTTTACACTAAGAGAATATTCGTGAACATCTGTTGAAACCCCGGAGAGCTCAACCTGTGGAATTTGTTCTTCAATTTCTGATTCGAGTAACCCGGTAACACCCTGCCAAACAGTGATTCCATCGGTATTTTGAAATCTAGAGTATACTTGAAAAAGCCTATCCGAATCTTCATGAAAACGATCTTTTTGAAGTTCATCATTGATCCAGATTGCACTAAATAATACACAAGTCAAACTGGTGATTAAGCCTACGAGGTTAATTCCAAAGACAGTCTTGTGTCTTTTAAATCCTCTAATTGTAATTAAAATATTGTGTTTAAACATGCCTAAATAGTTGAGTTTTTGAGTTCCGAAAATGGACCTGGTTATTCCAGGTCTGAAAAAACGAAGCACTGTCCAGATGAATCTTCTCTTAGCCCTTAATGATCCATATTGTTGGCAATCTTCGTCAAATTGCTCCTCCAGATCTCCCAAAATAGCTTCTTGCAAATACGGTTTGCAATACCACTTAAAAAAGCGGATGAATAAATAAGGAGGTCTGCGGCTCATGAGCTAAAGTTTAGCTGTGGAGCTAGTTTCCAAAGGTTAGTTCTTGAATCTTTCATTTCTTGAAGAAGAACTTTCCCGGCGTCAGTGATCTTGAAGTATCTTTTCTTTCTTCCACCTCGAGCTTTTGTAGCACCACCCATATAAGATTCTAAAAACCCTTTTTCTTCGAGACGATAGAGTGTAATATGAACAGAGCTCAAGTTTACATCTCGACCTTGATGCTCTTTTATTGCTTTGACTACAGTGTTTCCATAAGCCTCCTCACCAATGATTAAAACCATGGTAAGTATTAACTCTTCGAATTCGCCTAAAAAATTTGTTCTACCCATTTTTATTGAATTTGTAAAACAAATATACGAACGATTTCTATTTAAGTTGTAAAACAAATAAAATCACCTAGATCATTTAGATGATATTTTAGGATGATAAGAAAGTTATTGAAAGGACGATCGAAAGCTATTGCAGCTAACGACTTTGAGAAATAGGGAGTAATTGGTGGTTAAGCCTTAATCAACTTTTAAAAAGAAAATTGAAGTATTGAGGTGCGCTTAGGCTACTTGAGATTGATATTCAAACATCTCCAGACCCTTATTATTTGCCCATGTCTTGAATGAATCCAATTGATCGTGATAGATATTGACCTTATGATCAATATTTGATCTACTGAATTTCAAATCTGACTCGAGAAAATCGAGAAGTGTCGTACGCGAGGGAAAAGAGATGGATAGCATGTACCCTTCGTCTTTGATTAATAGTGCGTTAGTCATTGATTTGGCGGTTTATTACTATAAAGATACTGTAGAAACGATGAAATTGTTTCTATTGTTATCTCACAATTTCCTTGCCAGATCAAAAAATACCCTAAATGTGGTATGCTCTTTGGTATCCCGCTTCTAATTTCTCAATTGCATAGATTAGAATCGTGCCAATGTTCTCAGGGCTATTCCTCTTTTAAGGCATCTATTGGATTAGCATTAATTGTCTTTTTCAGTTGCGTCAGCATGGTGGAGATGGCTAGGAAAATCATGATGAATATAGAGATCGCAAAGTGCCACCACTCTAGTGAAATGCGATAGGCAAATTTGTTGAGCCAAACTTCCAGCGCCACTACTGAGCACATCACGCCAAAAATGGAAGCAACCAATAATGCGAGGTTGACTTCTTTGGATATGGTAAAGACCAAAGCCTTCGATGATGCGCCGAGCACTTTTCGTATACTTAGCTCCTTAGCTTTTTGCTCGGTCACAAAGCTGATCAATCCAAACAATCCTAAACATGTGATGCATGTCGCTAGGCCGGCTGCGTATCGCGACAGCTTGGCCACTCGTTGCTCAGTCTCATAGAAGCTTTGCTGATCTTGATCGTGAAACGAATATTCAAATGGATAGCCAGCATTGACTTTTGAATATAGGGATTCAATCTTAGTGACAGTTTCTAGTAGTTTGGCAGGTTCAATTCGTAGTGCCAGCTTCATTGAATATCCGCTATTTAGTAAAAAAAATGTAGGCTTGATTTCCTCATGCAATGATTGAAAATGAAAGTCGGAAACCACTCCAATAATTTCATAATTGTTATCATTGACCGTAAGTGTTTGCCCGATCGGATTATCCATTTGTATTAGGTTTCTGGTGACCTCATTGATCACAACTTTGGATCGCTCATTCCCAAATGAGCGAGAGAAAAAGCGTCCATGTATAGCCTCAAGCTCGAGTAACTCTAGCATGTCATAATCCACTGAACCATACTCAAACCACACGACTTGATCGGAATCTTTACCAAACCATGTGACGTTAGCACTTGATCTCTGCGCACCAAAGAGTGCATGGGTAATACCGGACGCATTAGTGATTCCATTAATTTTTCTGGCTTCTGTGAGAAATGTCTGTTGCTTCTCCCTGTTCATTCCGCCAGTTCTAAGGTTGAGAATACATGCATTATCATAACCTAGATTCTTATGACGCATGTATTCCATTTGATTGTGCATCACAAGAACTGAAGTAATAAGTACTAGCGATATGCTGAATTGGAAAATTACTAACCCCTTTCTCATCCATTGTGCATTTGAAGTTGCTGAAGGTATACTCTTGATTGCACGGATCGGATTGAAACCAGATAAGTAGAAGGCCGGATAGATTCCGGAGAGCAACCCGGACAAGAGTATAATCGAAGAAAAGGCAGCGACCGATGTTAGGTCAAACCGGTACATGATTTTGTGACCAACAACTTGCTCGAAATATGGAAACAATAGCACAACAAATCCAATGGCAATGATGCCTGATAAGACATTGAGGATGCAAGCTTCTATTAGGAATTGATTTATTAGTGATTTTTTGCTTGCCCCCATAACCTTTCTCACTCCAATTTCTTTTGTACGAAGAGTTGCTCTTGCAGTAGACAAATTCATGAAGTTGACACAGGCGATGACAAGAATTAGTATCCCGATGACGATGAATAGCCGAATCTGAATTATCAGTCCTCCCACAGCTTTACCGTTTTCATACCATCCGTTTTGATAATGATCGCTATAGCCAATCAGAAAATACGGACGTCCACCATAATCTGGGTAATGTTCTCTTGTGTGTTGTGCAATCTTTTGATTGACAAGATTTACATCAGCACCAGGTTTTAGTTTAAAAAAAGAGCGGGAACTTCTGCTGCCACGGGCAATTCGCTCTGCAAATCTTCTTTCAAAGATTTTAAATGTGAGCACAAAATCAAGCTGAATAGAAGAGTTGACTGGTGGATCTTCGAAAACGCCGGTTATCACCACACTTTCAGCTGCAGTATACCATCTCCATTCAAGCGATCTACCTATCACATCCACTGAATTGAAGAGCTTCTTTGCCATACTTTCAGATAGCACAACGCTGTTTGGTAAATCCAAGACAGTATTGGGATCACCATAAATTAAGTTGTAGGAGAATACCTTGAAAAAATCTGAACTTCCGAAATCTCCAATAGAAGAATACAAGGTTTCATCTAATGTCAGTGCGGACTCAAGTTGGGACCAACTACTGTTAACCAATAACTCTATCTCTGGAATGGATTCAGCCAGTTCAACGGCAAATCTTGAAGAAGTATTGAGCAAGGTGCTATTGCTAGCATTGTCTGATACCATACGAAAAATCCGGTCATTATCCTCATGAAAAGTATCCACACTCAATTCATGATTTACCCATAGATAGATGAACAGGACTGCAACCAGTCCACCTATTAAGCCAAGAAGATTGATCCCAAAGGAGCTTTTGTAGCGTTTGAAGGTTCTAATTGAAACTAGGAAATTGTGAATTAACATACCTTTCTATTTTAATATCAAATGGTATGTAATTATAACTATAATAATAGTAATAAAACTATAATTATAGTTATAAGTTTATTCTACTACTATTCATTTTTGAGTGAATCCACAGGGTTAGACAGTGCGGCTTTAATAGATTGAGAACCAATAGTAAGCGTTGATACAATTACTGATAAAAGTCCAGCTGCTATAAAAATCCACCACGGTATTGAAATGCGATAGGCAAATGCTCCTAACCAAATATCCAGTATATACCATCCAATAGGAATCGCGATAAGAAATCCGATGCCAACCAGTTTGAGAAAATCTTGAGATAGTAGAAATACAATTTCACTGACTCTGGCGCCTAATACTTTTCTTATTCCTATTTCCTTTATTCTTTGTCCCACAGTAAAAGCAGCAAGACCAAATAGGCCCAGCGAGGCAATCATAATTGCAATGCATGTGAAAGTGCCGACCATCTCACCAAGCTTGTAATCAGATTTATACAATTGATCGAACTGATCGTCTAGAAATCTATATTCGAAAGGATAAGGAGAATATGCCGCAATGGATTCTTCAATTTCTGGAATGGTACTTTTTATGTTTTCTGGATTCACTTTAAACGCTATGAATTCAAAATAATCAGGTAACAGCATTAAAAACATCGGAGCAATTTCTGAATGCATTGAATGCATATGAAAATCTTTAACCACGCCGATAATTGTCTTTGGTTTGTGACTTAAAAACTGTTTTCCAACCGCTTCTTCGGGAGTCCAACCTAGCGCTGCGGCTGCGGTTTCATTTATTATCCGACTTTCCTCTATTTCTGATGCATATTCGTCGGAGAAATCTCGGCCAGCTATTAATTCAATTTCAAATACCTCCAAGAAATCGTAGCTCATTCTAGAACGATATACACTGAAAGCTTCTTCTTTCGCCTGTCCCAGATGACGAATGGTGGTTCCTGATGTGACGTTGGTAGGTAGTTCTGCTGCGGTTGTTATCGATCGGATGTTTGGATTTTGTTGCCATTGGGTTTTTAGCGCGTCTATGTTTTTCATGACATTTCGATCATAAATTGACACGATCAGAACATGCTCTTTTTTATATCCCAGTTCTTTATTTTGAATAAAGTGGAACTGTTGATAAATCGTAATGCTGCCTATGATGAGAGCAATAGCAACAGAGTATTGGAGTATTATCAGCCACTTCTGTAGCCCGAGTTTGCTTGGTTTGCTTTCTATTTTGCCCTTTAAAGCTCTTGCAGGCTCTACTTTTGCAATGAAAAATGCAGGATAGCTGCCAGCAATGCTGCCCACAATAACCACTAGAAGAAATAGTATTGGGATAATCGTTAAATTTTCTACTAAATCAAGTGCTAAAGGACGGTCCAACCATTCGCCGAAAATTGGAACCAAAAATGCTGCTAATGTGAGGGAAATTATGAACGCGATAAATGCAATAAAAATGGATTCGCCTATGAACTGGATGATCAATTGTCTCTGAAAAGCACCCATTACTTTTCGTATACCCACCTCCTGTGATCGCCTTATCGACCTGGCTATTGCCAAATTCATATAATTGATGCACGCAAGCAACAGTACTATAACAGCTATGATTGAGAAAATGGTTAGGTACTGTTTATTTCCTTTTATCCCTATGTCAAAATTGAAGTTATTTTCCAGATGCAATGAGGAGAGTGGTTGTACCAAATAGGATCTCCTAAACTGAGTATTCCTTGTAACAGGATGCTTGTCCAACAAAGCTGGAAATTTTGATTCCAGAACAGCTTTGTCAAATGTTTCTGACATTGTGAAGAATGTATAGTAATCATTATTTCCCCAACCATCCTTTTTAGCGTCATGAACATATTGGCCATTAGAGATAATGGCAGTTATGAATGAAACTTGAAGGGAAGAATTAGCAGGTAAATCCTTCATGATACCCGTGACATTGTAGGTGTCTCTGTTTCTGTAAATGAGCTGTTTACCCATAGGGTTTTCATCCCCAAAAATTCTTCTAGACAATGATTCAGAAATGACGATACTCAATTCTTTAGCGAGTGCTGATTTTGGATTTCCCTGCACCAACGGATAATTGAAAACCTCAAAAAAGAATTGATCAGCAGATAGCCCTTTTTCGTAGTAATGATTGTCATTGGCACTTATTAGTGTTTCCTGACTTCTTACTGTCGTTGCTTTTTTGACCTCTGGAAATTCTTCCATCATTGCTGATGCCACGGCCATCGGCGTAGAGGCTTGCATGTCAGTACCCAGGTAGGTTTCTCCTTCGTTTTGCTGATATACCCGGAAAATCTCATCCGAATTAGTGTAGAAATTGTCGTAGGAAAGTTCATGTTGTACATACAAGAAGATGAGAATAAAGGAGGTTAGTCCGACAGATAATCCTCCAATATTGATTGCTGAATACAATTTTTGCCTGAAGAGGTTTCTAACAGTGACTTTAAAATAATTCTTTATCATACCGTAGTTAGTTAATCTGTATGTGCCACTTGCGGGCTTTATAATGTCTTTTCTGAAAAGCTGAATCACGTCTTTGATAAACTTCCGATCTGCCTTCTTTTTTCCAAATTCTTTTATACGCTCGTCGTAGAGCTCCATCAGATCTCCTTCTATTGGTCTAATCAATTCCGGATGACAAAACCACCTAAGAAAGCGTAAGAAAAATTTTGGAGGGTTATTACTCATCTTTCAATGATTCTACTGGGTTTTGCTTGGCAGCACGTAAGGTTTGAGAGCCTATTGTTATCAGTCCTAAAGCTAGCATTAAGAGTGATCCTATTAGAACCGTATCAAAGCCAAAATCAACACGATTTGGTAGGTTGTCTAACCAGAAACTGTTGAATAGATAACTCAAAGGCGCAGCTATCAACACCGATATAGTTAGCAGTTTTAAAAAGCTTTTTGAAAGAATAAATACAATTGTCATTTCAGCCGCTCCTAGCACTTTTCTGATTCCAACCTCTTTTGTTCTTCTTTCCGTGGTATAAGTAGCCATACCAAGCATGCCAAGGCATGCAATCAAAATGGCTAAAAAGGAGATATATCCGATAATCGTAACCACGTCGAAGATGGCGAGATTTGTATTTGCTAATTCCGTGTCGAAAAACTCATATTCAAAATCATGGATTGGATCAATCTCTTTCCATTTTTGCTCCAGGTCTTGTATGACAACGCTGGGATTTGTTCCAGAAATCCTTACGTTGAGGTAGTTGAATTCTGCAGCATTATTGGCCAAAACAAGCGGTCGTATTTCATCTCCGTTGATTAATAATGAAGCTCGAAAATTTCTTACGACACCAATGATTTGAACAGTCTGACCGGTTTTTTTCGTCCAGAGCTCACCAATAGCTTCTTGTGCAGATTGATATCCTAATTTATCTATGGCAGATTCATTAATAAGAACATGCGTGTTATCATCCGAAATTTCTGAAAAAGGTTTACCAGCAATGACTTTTAAATCAAGGTTTGCAATAAACTGATCATCAACATTCAGTTGAAGCATTACAAATGGATCCAGCTCTTCAACACGATTTTTCAATTCTGTAATGTTGGTTGTACCAGTAGCAGGAATATTATCGCATGCAGAAATAGCAGTGACACCCGATACGGTACTGAGCTCATTTATTAGCACATCATAATCGTTGCTTTGAAGTGGTATGTTAATCAGGTTCTCTGAGTCAAATCCATATTCAAATTCAGTGTAATGTTTGAACTGATTATAGATTACCATTGAGGTCACAATGAAGACTAAAGAAACTACAAACTGTGATACATTGAGCACCTTTTGCATTCCCCATTTTCCTGAAGGAGTAACCTGCGACTTTAGTGCAAAAACTGGTGGTCTTTTTGAAAGGAATAGTGCTGGATAGGCTCCTGCAATCACGCCGACTATAAGTGCAAATAGAATGAAAATTGCATAGACGGATAGCGATGAACTAAGTTCAAAATTGAGGTACTTATTAAACCATAAATCCATGAAGGCTTCCTTAATGAAGTAAAGCATCAGGCTTGCCACCACTAGTGCAATCATGACGGTGATTATTGATTCAGTAAGAAATTGATAAATCAGACTTTTTCTTGTTGCGCCGGTTACTTTTCTCACACCAATCTCTTTCATTCGAGTGAGTGAACGTGCTATCGAAAGGCTGGTATAATTCAAACATGCCATAATCATAATTACCAATGCCAAGAGAGATAGGATATAGTAGGCTATTTCCGGTAGTCGGAAAGTAGTTTCATTGTTGACCAAGATGCCAGGTGTGATGTCATTAATTGATTGTGCTGTAAATCTGAAATCTCTGATTTCTTCATCTTTTAATTCGTCAACGTTTAGGTAGTTTCGATCTGCAATGGAAGCAAGAGCAGCGTCAAGAGAGGCAGAGGTAGCTTCGTCTTTGAGTTTCAAATAGGTGTACCCTCCCCAGTAATACTCCCAGTTTTCTGAAATATCCGAAAGCAATTCTTCTTTGTATAAAAGTGGCAGTGTACTAATAGAGGCGATGGCGTCAAATTCAATGTGGGATTTGTTCTTTTCAAGATCGATAACTCCAACGACGGTAAATTCTCCAAGAGATACCGGTGGTCGATCACCGTCAAAATCCAATAAACTCAGACCGCGATCATCAAATTTGACATGTTTGCCAATTGGGTTATCCGTATTGAATAATTGATATGCTTTTTCAGTACTGAGTACTATTGAATTGGGCGTTGAAAGAGCTGTAGCTCGATCTCCTTTAACAAGAGGGAAGCTAAAGATTTGGAAGAAATTGTTGTCTGTAAAATAGCCTCTTAACTCTACCGTTTTTTTTTTGAAAGTAGCGTCTCCACCCAAACCTCGACGCATAAAAGTTGCTGCTTGAATACCTGGGTATTCTTCCAACAAAGTTTTTGCGAGTGGCATAGGTACAGTTGCATAAGGAACACTTCCTTTTATTGGGTTCCCGATCACCCGATACAATTGATCCTTATCCTCGTGAAACTGGTCATAGCTTTTTTGATCTGCTAGCATCAATATGATCAACATGCAAACAGACATGGCAGCTGCCAATCCAAATACATTGATGAATGAGAACATTTTGTATTTGAGGATGTTTCTAATCCCCACTTTGAAGTAATTTTTTAGCATACCGTAGTTAGTTAATCGATAAGTACCATCTGCTGGTCTGATGATGTCTTTTCTAAATAGAAGGAGTACATCTTTTATGAATTTTAGATCTGCCTTTCTCTTTCCTAATTCTCTTATTCTCTCATCATAGAGCTCCATAAGGTCACCTTCAACAGGTTTTTGCAACCTTGGATGGCAAAACCATCTAAAGAATCTGAGAAAAAATTGAGGAGGATTATGCATCGAATAGTCGGGCAAATTTTACATCTAGTGATATAGAAGGAATTGCATCCCAAAGCGAATTCCTTGTTTCTTTCGTGTATTGCATCGCCTCTTTACCAGTGGAGGTGATTTTATAATACCGCTTTGGTCTACCTGCTCGCTCTTGTGTAGCATCCTTATCGTGATAGGCCAGGTAGTCTTTATCTTCTAGCCTTCGCAAGGCCGATTGTAGCGCACCTACACTTACATTTCTTCCAAGCCTACTTTCTATCTCCTTCTTGATGGAAACA
>CAZWLS010000111.1:0-11504 GCA_964634415.1 uncultured Roseivirgaceae bacterium
TGGAACAGAAGTTATGAAAATCCTAAAAGCCAAGAACGAGTACGCGCATGTTCCCATATATGCAGTCACATGCTATTCGCTGCCAGGAGACAAAGAAAAGTTTTTAGATCAGGGCTTTGATAGGTATTTCTCTAAGCCTGTGGCTCAAAAGCCGCTCTTAGAAGCTATTAATGAAGATAAAACCACTAACTCTCTAAACGAATGAAAAAATTAGCTCTTTTCTACCTAAGTGTCCTGTTTCTATTTGTATCACATGCGCAGGTAGATGTCAAGTCCATTGATAGATACATTGAGAAAGCCAGGAAATCTTGGGATGTTCCGGGGATGGCTGTCGCGATAGTTAAAGATGGAGAAGTAGTGCTCAGTAAAGGATACGGAATAAAGGAGTTAGGTAAAAAAGATAAAGTTGATGATAATACGCAATTCGCAATTGCTTCCAATTCAAAGGCATTTGTAGCCTCCGTCATCAGCAAGCTTGTTGATGAAGGGAAACTTTCCTGGAAAGATAAGGTAAGAGACTATTTACCCTATTTCTCTCTTTATGGAAATGAGTACGTTTCAGCGGAAGTTACAGTGGAGGACTTACTCTGTCATCGCGTTGGATTAGGTACGTTTAGCGGCGATGTGATCTGGTACAAGTCGGAAAAATCCCCCGAGGAAATAATTAAAAGAGCAGCATATGTTCCTGAGGCATTCAGGTACCGAGACGGGTATGGATATACCAATCTAATGTTCATTGCGGCTGGAGAAGTAATACGTGCAGTAACTGGTAGTCCTTGGGAAGATTATGTCAAAGAAAATTTCATGCAGCCATTGGGAATGGATAATACGGTGATCAGCATTCGCGATTTAAGCGATAATGCAGCTACACCTCACAAACCAACATTGGAGAATGGGACAGTGCCAAGTGTGTGGGCAAGCTGGGATAATTCAAGTGCTGCAGGAGGAATAATTTCTAGCTCTTCAGATATGGCAAAATGGATGATGATGAATTTGAACGGTGGCGAGTGGAATGGTACAAAGTACATTGATAAAGAGCAACAAAACTTGCTTTGGACGCCTCACAACAATTTTAAATTAAGTGAACGATCAAAAGAATTCATTCCTGGAAGACATTTTTCTGGCTATGGACTTGGATGGGGAGTGATGGATTATTTTGGAAATCTTGTAGTCAGTCATGGTGGTGGATATGATGGCATGTATTCACGTGTGATGATGGTGCCAGACCAAAAACTAGGAGTGGTTGTCCTTACGAATACCATGGAGGGTATTTCTACTCCTTTGGCTTATTATATCGTCAACCAATACTTGCAAGAAGATATGCGTGATTGGTCCGCGGAATACTTGGAAAGAGCAAGGTCACGTAATAGTCACAAGGATGATGTTGAAGAGCGTAAGTCAAAACGTGTTTCAGGCACTAGCACCTCTGTCAATTCTGATTTGTTTGTTGGTACTTACAATGATCCAATGTTTGGGGATATCATTGTGTCTAAGGAAGGAGAGAAATACCGGATCTCATTTGCTGATGCTCCAAATCTTGGTGCTACTCTCGAGCATTGGCATTATGATACGTATGAAATTAAATGGGATGAAGACCATGCATGGTTCGATTTTGGAACGGTCTCATTTGAATTAGGCAACAACTTAGATGTAGAAGGTATTGAGTTTGATGTTCCGAATGGCGACATCTTCTTTCATGAGTTGCATCCAAAGCGTAAGAATTAGAAAGGCATCAAATCAGGTTCTATGTATTCGAGCTTAGCCTTTTTATCAGCAAATACATTGAAACCATAGTGCTGAGAAAGCAAATCTTTAAAGTTTGTAAGTAGTCGAGGAAACTCCTTCATTAAATCAGGGAAATTCTCCGATTTGGCCTTTTGCATGAAATGGTCCATAACCTTCACGGATGCAATGGTTACGGTCTTGTTAAACTTATCAAAAACGCCTAGTGATTCAGCAAATCCTTTGATTTGATTACACATGTTTACTTCTGCCTGCTCACGACCATACTTTTTGATGTGTATGTAAGCGAGTCTTAGGTGAGCTTCATGAGAGAAAAGACCAGGTTTAAGCTTGTAGCTTTCAAATACGTGTTCATATTCTTCATCGGAATACTGATAGTGATCTTTGATGCGCATGATGCAAAGGTTGGTAAAAAATAAAAGAGTTGGTATACGAGGAGATATGGAAATATGTTATCCGTAAGATTATTTGTGGTCATCAATCATAATCTTTCCTTTCTGCCAGCCTTTAGGAAGATACAAATTCAATCCACTAGAATCTTCAATATCGATGAGCTTATTGCGGAGTTCGATGCTTCTTAGTCCAATTGCTGATCTGTTTTCATTTGCGATTTTGAAATCTGATTCTTTTAAGATTTCACCAATAAATCCAACTGAAGTAGAATCATGTCCGGTTAGTGCTGCAGCTCTCCAATCGTCCACTTGAGCTAACTCATAAGGGGACAATTCTCCTCTTCTTAATGCAGCTAACAGCTTAGGTCGCAGTTGATCGTACAAAGTATCCTTGGAATTATAACTAAGAGAAATAGAATTGTGATGACTTAAGATGACGGAGGTCCAGACTCTATTTCCAATCAGTTGCTCTCCAGGATATCCATGATGAGTAAGAATACTATCTAGTAGTTGTAGTTGCTGTTCGCTATGTGGCGCAAACTTGTTCTTAGCGTATTTATCCTGAGCCTTTTGGGTAATTCTTAATAAGACACCCAATGCCATTTTCTGATCCTTTTTGATCATTTTATGGACTTGTGTCCTTAGAGGAATATTTAATCTCGATAAGAAGATTTGGTGTAGTGAATCATTGCCGGATTCAATTTTGGACCATCCTTGGTGATCTTGCAATGGTGCGAGAGTTTTACTTTTTTTTATGCTCTTGATCGACCAACCACTTTGAATACCTAGTTGTACAAATTTTAAACTAGACTCGTAGTCTTCTGTGTGAGCACTTAGTTCAGCGGCCAGTTTAATTTCTCTCAGAAATGTGAATTCATATTGATTGAAAAGGGAATCGAGACCTTCAAGGGCTTTGGTAAACTGTTCTTCCGCAATTAATTGTTCGCATGCTATTACTTTGGCGTGATAGTCTAAGTAGTTTTTCTGGGCTTTGCTTTGAAAACAAGCTAATAGGATTAAGACTTGGAGGAATCTTGCATATTTGATCATCAGGTTTAAAAATGCAAATAAGGTAAGGATGGTTGTCTGTGCGGCTTGAAGAATAGTTTGGACGTATAGAATCTACTTAATACAATCTTATTTATTCTGAATTTTTATTCACTATTTGTCGATCAGACTTTAAAAAAGTTTTAGGTACTATTGGTAATCCAACCCATTGTGCGAGCTCGTTATAAGATTTAGCGATGTCTTGTGCAATTGCAACACCATTCTTTACACTACGAACAACCTTGTTTAAGGTTGATTTATCATTACCAATTTCATCAACAATTCTTTTAATTCTTCTAGCTACGCCTTTTTTAATAAATTGATCTTTGGATTCGCTTTCTTCTACTTCTTCAAGTGCTTCTGCTGCAGAAATCAATTCGTCTGCATCATCGTCATGACCAGCTCTTTTTAATGACTTGGCAAGATCATTAAGACCTGCCTGCATCTCTAGATTGCTTTCTTTGAAGTTGAATTCAATTGAAGTATTTGATAATTGGTTGTTTTCTCCTCCTAGAATCACATTGGTTGCGTTAATATTGTAAACGATTGCAGTCTTTTTCAAATCCATGAATTGACCAGAATTATCCTCGAAATAAGGTGTTTCTGATATGGTATGATTGATTATTTTTTTCTCGGGCAACCAAACTGATTCATCGTCATGTTCTCCATCAATCATTTTTTCAATCCTATATTCAAGCTCAGTATTCTTTACTTTATAAGAATCAAATATTTGATTCAGTGTTTCCCTTATTTCACTTATAAATTTCGTTTTATTAGGACCATTCACAGCTACAGTAATAGCTCTATCTCCCTCTCGTACAAGCGCTTTTGTTTTGTATTTCTCTAAGATGACACCATACCTCCAAACTAATGCTGATTTGCCTTCTTTTAGTATTTCCTTATTATGTCTAACTATGAATCTTGAAATTGAATTGGGCAGTAATGGTTGTCTTGAAGTATAGCGTAACATTAAGGAAGATTCTTTTGCGAAGATTGGCAAATTAGAAGGCCTATCTTCTTTCAGCAAATGAGGAATTATCAATTCATTGTTAGCAAGAGCTTCGTAAGCAAGTTCGTAGTGCTTCATTAATTCAAATAGGAACTTATGACTGCTTAATGGATATCTATCTAAAACATCTTCAAAGACTTCTTGAAATTCAGTTTCATTAATTGAATGTTTTTCCTTTTTATTAACCCAATTGATAATGTTGTATACTCCATGACTGATCCATTCGGGGTTTAATACAAGGGTGTCATAATTTTTCATTTCATTATACCATAGGCTAATGCCAAGTGAATTAAGATTTAATAGAAGCCTATCTATATCTTCAACTTGATGTTTAATTGCAATTTTTTCAAATTCTTCCTTGGAAATATGTTCTCTGCCAAATCCATTCGATTCTTTATTAAAAAGGTATTCTAACTCTTCCTTTACATTGTAGTATGTGACAGGTATTTTTTTTACCTGCCATGAAGGGTTCTTGGATATGAATCTTACGATATACTTGCGAAATTCAAATAAGTCTTCTTCATCATCTTTTATTGAAAAATAATGAAATCCTAATATTGGATATTTGTCTTTTAATGAATTTTCTGGAAGAGATATTGGATGGTCGTCTCTTGTGTTTACAAGTACTAAAGCATGCGAATTCCCACCATAATTTTTTAGATGATTAAGCCAATACTCAAGTCTGTTTCTTTCTTCAGTCCTGCCATCATACACAAGAATGTATAAACACCTTTCTGATAAAAAAAACTGATGAACTGCATGAGTCACTGTATGTCCAGCGAAGTCCCAAATTCGTATATTTAATCCACTTTTTTCAAGTTTCCATAAAGTGGTATCTACTCCGGCCGTGCTTTCACTTGCCTTAGGCATCCTAGCTTTTGGATTTATTAATTTCCGTGAAATACTAGTTTTACCTACACCCTTGTCTCCTAATACAATTATTCTAGCTTCATTTAATCTAATGGTTCCTTTCCTCTGCTCTTGAAGCACGCCAATCATGGCTGTCAGACCTTGAGATCTAATTTCAATTGGAGTTTCTAAACGGAGTTCAATTTCTTTGAAATCTGATTCTGAAATACTTTTATTTTGAATTATTTCATAATAAAACTTGAATATTGAATCAACTTTTCTAGCTTCAATCTGCTCTAAAAAGTCTGGCCAATTTGAATCATAGGCGATTGGATATTCTCTTGGTTTATGATTGTTTTTAATCAATTTAAATGTCCTGTTAATATCACTTTCTAGTTGATAAACATTAGAGACTTCAACTAGGCATTGAAGTGACTTCTTAATCATAGATGAAACAGCATCTTTTTTCTTTGGAACCAAGAATCCTGAATCGGATAATCTAGAACATAAATTGTAGGCTGCTCTCAAGCCATAAGTAATACATAAAATATTCAATCTAAACTTTCGCGAATAAGACTGAGATTCGTCTAGCAGTTTTTGAAGTTCATCAAGTATCTCACCTACTTGAAATTTATGATGTTGTAATGCGTCCTTTGATTTTCCTTTTGAAGACAAAATTCTATCTAGCAAAAGACAGATATCAACAGCAAGTACTACGTTGGCAAAAATTTTATCTATGTCCTTAGTAAGATACTTTTTCTCTAGTTCAGGATGTTCAATCAAAAAAGGTAAAGACCTAAATAAATTAGTGATTCCAAATGATAATAATTGTTTATTTGATAGACGCCTCAGTTGACTTTCAACCTCGAATAAACTGTCATATTGCATCACAATGAATGTTTTGTTTCATTGTAAGTTAGTTGATAAATTTATTTGATAAATAATGGACTCATGATGATTTATTTGGACTTCCTTTAAATTTTGGGTCTACTTAGCAATCCTTTATTAGAATACTGCCTTGTTCTTTTAAGAGTATCATCAATTAGAAAGCCAATAAAAAATACTGCCTATTTTGGATTATACTATATCATATCAAGAGTCGGATATTCGTGTGATAAAATTGTGACTTGATTAATTCTTAACGAGAAAATAATGTCTTTTACATAAAAATGTAGCATGCAACCAACACTGCTAATAACAAAGCCATGAATACGTAAATAAAGAGGTTGCTTTCTTGGTTTGATTTTTTACTTCCCATAGTCTGGTACGAAGATAGCGATAGATACTAGCCGATTGAAAATATAACTAAGAGTAATGCAATTCCTAATAGTAGCCATCCAACAGCACCAAAGGCTTTGGCTACATTTTTCATTTCAGGATCATCGTCTTTTTTCGATTCTTTCTTTGACCAATTTATTGCTAGTATTCCAACAACGACAAGCAGTACAATGAGCCCGTATTTCCCGTAGTTGCTGATCCATTCCATTAAATAAATTTAATCTGAATATAAAAAGGATTATTATTTCTTAATCGTCAATACCCCGCTGATCTTCCTTACTACCTGATCAAGTCGCTCCACACGGTCTTTTAGCTTTTTTACTTCTTGGTCTTTCATATCCATGAGCTGCAGTAGCCCAAGCATGTTGGATAATGGAGCGCGTACCAGATGTGCATTAATGAAGGCATAGTTAACGATGCGCTCATTCTCTTTCTCAATTTCTATGGTTCGCTCTTCGATGATCTGTTGGAGTTGCGTCTGAATCCGAATGATCTCCTCATGATTCTTCTCCAAAGTGTCATTTTTCTCAGTGATTTCTGCGTTTAGCCTATCCAGTTTGTTTATTCTGAATATCAGCTTACGGCGTTCCCGATCAAGCGCGATTTTGAAGATATTCATGACTAGCGCAATGGCAAGCATGTTTACTATAAAGGAAATCAGTTGACTTTTGTAAACGATTGCTCCTGTATAATTTATATCTGCAAATCCGGCAACACCAATTATAATAATGGCATAAACTGCGAAAAATAGACTTGACCAGCCTCTATTGATTAGTAATAATACCACAATAAGTGATTGAAGGACATATGCGCCCGCTCCTGCTAAACCAGTGGAAGAAGGCCAGAAAAATGCGAATGCTGTGCTTAGTAATAGGCTGAAACTGAAAATATGATAGCTCCTGAGTTTTCTTTTGACACTAAGCCTCAAAAGATAAATGATCGTGAGTAGGAGTGTGATATTTATAATTCCAATGATCAGGTTTTGATTTGTATACAGATCTATTATTTCGTTGATAAGGAAATAGGGAATGCCGGCAATTAGGATGCATGAGAAAATTATTTCTTCAACGGATCGATCGATATAAAGCCACTTTAGCACTCCCTTCATTGCTCTGCCTTTAGTTTATTCACCAAAGAATCTATTTCTTCTTCCAACTTGCGAGAAGAAGAGTTCATCATCTTCTTCATATCATGGTCATGGAGCTTAATTACAGATTCAGTAAGTTCATGAATGCCTCGATATTCTTTTTGAAGCTCTTTCGTTGTTAAATAGAGGTATTTCTCCATCGCCTGTTTCTGTTTGTTCAGTAGAATCAACCTTTCATTTACCTTACTTTCAAGTTCTTTATTTAAGAATTCTAATTCTTGAGTCTGCTTCTCAAGTTCAGCTTGTTTCTCTGCCAGGATTGAGTAATTTTCAGTAAGCTCATTTTTTAGAAGAAAGAGCTTCTTTTTCCAATTTTCAAATAACCTTTTAGAATAGAAGGTGATCACCACAGTGCCGATGGCCATGAATATATAATTGAATTTGGCACTGGAGTAATTAGTGAAATCTGATAAAAAGTCGTTTTGAAATTCGACTATTGCTAATGAGATCAATGTGCCTATAATCAGGGCTACGGAAAACTTCCTAGCATCTTTGCTACGCATGGTTAACGCAATGACTATTAGACCGACATAAATGTTGTTTTCTACCGAACTGGCCAAACCTCTTCTATCTATTAGAGTAAAACAAAGAAGTATGATCAGAGGGATATAAAATGTGTAATAGAGCGATCGGTAGGAGCGATCAGTCCACACGATGATCAAGGTCAGAAGAAACATTACTCCATAAGCCAGATCCAAATAAAAATCAACCACTCCTGAAGTAGATGTGTTGATAAACATCTCAATGATGATTCGGAGGAGTCCAAATAGACACACTACACTTAGTGCATATCTGTTGAAATTTCTATTGATGGTAAATGATCCTTCCACAGGGTGACGGCTAAAAGACCAATTTACTTTTTATCTCTGAAATATTGCTACTTAGGTTGTTAAGTTGTATGTCACCGGATAATTACTTTCTCTGACTCTTTATTTACTCTTAGGATATAAACGCCAGTATTTAGTCCGCTAACATCAATTTCATATGAATCACTGTCATTGAAATCAAGATCAGTCCAAACAGTTTTTCCGTTTAGGTCTGTTAGAGAAATAATTGGTTGCTCATCTGATTTATAAGAAAATTTTAGAATACCATCGTTAATTGGATTGGCAAAAAGACTTAATGGATCCGTAAATCCATCATAAGAAATCCGAATGATATCACTCAATTCAAACTGTCCATCAAAGTCTATTTGTTTTAATCGATAATAGTTATCAGCTAAATACGGTTTACTATGAAGGAATCTATAGTCTCGCTGTTCGTTAATTGTGCCAGCACCATCTACTGTACCAATTGCTTCGAACTCTTTACCATCTATGCTGTGCTGAATTTCAAATTTATCATTGTTTAGTTCTGAAGAAGTACTCCAATTCAATATGATGCTTGCGTTAGTACTTTGTCCAGAAAAACTTATCAACTCTACAGGAAGTAGCGTATTGCTTGCTTCTGATCCAATGGTATAAAAGTCATCGGTACCGAAAAATGAAGTGATGGTTCCTGTTATAGAACTTAAGTTCACTAGATCAGATGAATTGGCATCCAAGCCTATGTCACCCCAAGCCGTTCCTCCATTGTCATATTGTATTAGCCTTAGGTAAGTACCATCGATAATTTCATCATTATCTGGGACCGTACCACTCGTGGATTCTTTATAAAAGAGCTAAACTGAAACGTCGCCAGATCCAGCACCCCTTTTTATCTCCCAATAAATATTTGGCATTTCTGCTGCTAGCCCTGTTCCTACAGAAGTATTGTCTGGGGGAGTGCCATTGAAAAATTCTACTGTAATATCAGAATTAGATGTTGGAGTTGCAGTTACGGGACGATACATACTTCCGTCGCCAGAATGAAAGGTATACGAACTCGACAATCCTTGTATCTCTAATGGTCCATCGAAATAATTGGTACTTGAGGCACCTACAATTATTCCCGAACTGGCGATTGTTATTACTTCTGAAGAAGAAGAAGTTTGAAAGATTCCATTGGTTAGCGTAAGTCGATCATTGATGGTCAAATCGGAGTTAAGTATCACGCCCGAAGAATTATCAATGCTCACTCTGGCAGCCTGTGATATTCCAAGTGTGCCGAAATTTAATGTTTGCTGGCTGCTACCATTAAAATTGTAATCAACACCACTTCCTATAGTTACTGTACCATCTACTGCTAAGGTTGTTCCCAGACCTGATCCGGCATCTGAATTTACAACGGCACCATCAGCTATTGACAGGTTCAGATTGTTATTGGTTCCATCATTTAGTGAAAACGTCGATCCATTTATCGAACTACTGCCATCTAAGCTAATACTACCATTATAAATCTCCTGATCGCCGATCATTTCAATGGTTTTACTAGCCCAGCTATACGATTCCCCATCTAAATTGATTGAGCCAGTTCCTCCGAAATGTAGGGTATTCCCGCTGAAGTTAATATCATTTCCAAGAGTCACATTTCCATCAGCAAGAATACCATCTCTAATTTCAATACCTGTATTTGAGATATTGAATGATGCGGATGAAATTTTTAGTATTCCGTTCAATGTCCATAGGGAGTTGCCATTTGTTGTAGCTCCATCTATTTCAATAATTGGATAAACACCTGTGGCTACACTTGGAAAGTAATCTGTGTTATAAGAAAAAGCAGAACCACCAGTGAAAAGAAAAGTAGCATCCGTTTGCCAGTCTATTTGTGTGGAGGTAGCAATGTTATTAAATCTACCCACAGAACAACTGAAAGTACCTCCGCCTTGTACCTGGATTGTTCCGGTGAAAACTGGCAAAGCATTGTAGTTTGTCAAACTCAGAGATCCTCCATTTTCTATAATTAAATCTTCTCCTGGACCGTCTGCTATGGTAAGGTTGGCATTGTTAGTACCCATACTTATGGCACCTCCATTTTCAACAATTATCTGATCAGCCGTTAAATCTGCATTCACTTCTATTGTTGTACCGTTTCTAACGTAAATCGTACCCGTCGCGGAACTTGGAAATGTGGTTGCAGTTTGCCATCCTGTTCCATTCCAAAACTCCCAAATAGTAGCAAAATCTGTGGTCCAGTCACCAGAACCTACTGACTGATAAGAAATGGCTGCAGTAATATCAGCAGAGGTAGCTGATATGAGAAAAGATCCACCTGAATCGTCCACATCAATATTAAAATTCTCCGAAGCATTGTACTGCAGATCAGTGTATGTATACCTTCCTGAAGAAAGTGTTTTTGCAGATAATGCTGTCTTTGATGAACTGCCCTCGGTAAGGCTATTAGAACCTGTTGATCCTCTACTTAGAATGAACGTCGAAGAGTTGTCATCTGAATCAATATTCCCATAGGCATCTACTGAAGCAATCACCAATATAAAATCTTCATCTACACCAATCGTATTTGGAGGATTCTCAAAACCCCAGTTTGTACCTACAACATCAATGGAGTTGTATGATGTGTTTGATTCAGCAGATTCAGTGGCTCCGACAGAGCTTGTAGCTCCACTAACAGTAAAGTCTGCTCCAGACAGGTTTATGTGAAGCAGATCATTATCTATTTCCTCTTCAATAGAAGTGTTTAGCCATATGCTTAGTGTATAAGTTTTACTACCATCATCACCAATGTATCCCAAATCAGAGGAGGTAATTGGAATTCCAGAAAAAGTAATTGAACTGGTTCCTATTGAACTGGCATTGATAAAATTGCCACCTGCGTCTTCAAGTCTGGCTCCTGCTATGACATCACTCCAGTCGTCAATACCATCACTTGCTCCCTCATTAAATACAACCTCGGTAAACTGTATTGGAAATGCATCTGAGCCACTTCCGGCATCATCCGCAATCGTAAAGTCAAAGACATCCTCACCAGGATCCGAAATTGACGTTGAGCTGAGATTACCAAAGTTTGTAGACCCTGATGTTAACGTTCCAATTCCGGCACCCGCTGCTACATCTGCAGTTAACTCGATATCATAGATTCCAATTGCAGCTTCATTAGTAGACGTACTTTCAGTAAATACCCATTTCAAATAATAGAAATCTCCATTCGAAATTGTTGTACT
>CAZWLS010000112.1:0-11452 GCA_964634415.1 uncultured Roseivirgaceae bacterium
ATTAGATCTAATTTTTATGCTATAGTAAGCAAGAAATCAGGTTCCAGAGCCGTAAAGGAGGAAAAATAGATTACACCTTGGAAGGTTTTGGTGCTCAATGGAAATTGAATGGCATACAGCGAATTAACTTTCTAGAAATCCCTTTCAATATAGATGTAATTAGCCCAGTAAATGAGAATAACAACTTTGTCTTCACTATTGGTTTTTACTATGCCACGGCAGTAGGTGGTACACTTGATCTTGAAAATGATTTCACAGACTTTGATAATCCAAGATTTACAAGGGTCATAAATTACAATATGCCTATGCAGTTTACTGATGTTGTTACCTATCAAGATCAGAGTGGTCTAGGTTCTTTCGAAGAAGAATATGGATTTATTAAAAAGAATGATTACGGTGCTAGGTTGGGTGTTGGATGGCAGTTTTCCAAAGTGATGGTGGACCTAACCTATGTGATAGGTTTTGCAAACATGAATCCACATGAAGAAGGGGTGATCAGTGATGAAATCGAAAAATATACGCGAAGTGCACAATTCAACATTACCTACTTCCTTCCTAATTTCTAAAAAGAAGCTCTCTGATTTAAAAAAGCATGGGTAGGGTGAGCATGCAAATCAAAACAGCAAGGAATACTATGTTCCACCCATGACTTGTTCTTCCAAAAACTTTCACTAAGAAGTTTACCATAAAATTGGACCATCCATTCATCATGCAGAAGTTACGATCATAAACATTGTTATGATGTTTTGCATGTGTTTTAGCACTCAAGACCAATCCGATATTCTGTAGAAAAATAACAAACTTAGGTAGCATGTTTTTAGGAGTATGAGCCCATCGATGACTCATTTGCATCAAATGCAATGAAACTGCAAGTGACAAATAAGCGAAATAGACTACTGGCTGATTGATTAACAGAATGATGAAGAATATCAGAGACAAAGGGAGATGCATCACATACAGGTGATTGTACAACTTCATTTCATAGATTTCCTTTGGCCTCTGATGATGACTATGGAATCCCCAAGCTAGGGAATGAAGTATTTTAACATCCAAGGACCTTTCATTATCCAAAATGACATGTAAGATGCCACTGATAAAATCAGTCATAAGATATATGAAGACAAAAGTGAAGATAGCTGTATACAGGTCGATCGGGTTTTGTGAAAACTTGTAAACACAAAACGGGATTAACAGCACCAATAACCACGAGTAAATTTGATTATGCTTCATCTCTGATAATCGTAAATATACAAAGGTAACTTGTATGAAATCTAGGATTAAATTTCACTAGTTTTATTTCAATTCTTTAAGCTTTATCGAATCAATAAAGGGTAGTTTGTTACCCTTACAATGTGTGAATCAACCAAAATAGAATGAAACTATTCTTACATCTTCTCCTTCCAGTAATTACAATTAGCGTCTCAACCGCACAGCTAAAACCAAGACCTCAAGAGCCCACAAAACCTTACCCATACTTATCTGAAAGTGTATCATTTAGTAATCCAGAAGCTGGTATTACACTATCTGGCACACTGACTCTTCCAATCAATGAAGAGCGTTTTCCTGTTGTAATTCTTATTTCGGGGAGCAGTCCTCACAACAGGGATGAAGAAATTGCAGGACACAAACCATTTTTAGTTATTGCAGATCATCTTACCAGGAATGGAATTGGGGTATTAAGATATGATGATAGAGGAGTTGGGCAGTCAGAAGGCGAGTATAAAATTGCAGGATACGCTGATCGTGCCAGCGATGTGAAAAGTGCAGTAGCGTTTCTGAAAAAAAATAAACGGATAGATTCCAACAAAATTGGACTCATAGGTCACAGCGAAGGAGGCTTAATTGCTCCAATAGTAGCCTCCAACTCCAAAGACATTAGTTTCATAATCATGTTGGCAGCTCCTGCCCTACCTGGTAGCGACATTATGCTATTGCAAACAGAATTCAGCAACAAAGCTCAAGGAGTAAGTGGTGCTAAAACAGAAACAGAATTATCCTTTCTTAAAACTATATTTGATGATGTCAGTCAATCGACGGATCTAGAAAAAACCAGAGCCAGTTTATCTAAAAAATTGAAGGCCAATAAAGAAACTTTGCCTGAAGATGTAAGCGTTGATGCAATAGATGGAATTTTAGAAACATTTACAGCTCCTTGGTTCCAGAAGATCATTACATACGACCCAAGAACGATTTTGATGGATGTCAAATGTCCCGTCTTGGCCTTGAATGGAGCTAAAGACTTACAGATAACCTCAGAAGCTAATCTTAGCGCTATAGAAAAAGCACTGAAAGATGGTGGCAATAGCAATGCTACTGTCAAGCAACTGCAAGGGCTAAATCATTTGTTTCAAGAAGCTCAAACGGGGCTTGCAGACGAATTTGCCGCTATTGATCAGACCTTCTCACCCTTAGCTTTGAAGGAGATAACTACTTGGATACATTCAAACATTATATTTAAAAAATGAATGAATAGTTTAATTCAAAAGGCAACTCTTGATGACTCAGTAGAACTGAGCAATCTGACGTTCAAGTCGAAGGCGCATTGGGGATATTCCAAAGCTCAAATGGAAAAATGGCGCGAAGACTTAGAGGTTTCAAAGGAATATATCAGAAACAATGAGGTCTTCCTCGTAAAAGACGGAAGCCAGATAGCAGGATACTATTCATACTCCAAAGTTTCAGATTCAACTGTTAAACTAGACAACATCTTTATTCACCCTGATCATATAGGTCGTGGGCTGGGCTCGATGTTAATGAATGATTTTATTGCCAGAATAAATAAGCTTCAAGTAGCTACAATAACCCTAGACGCTGAACCACATGCTGAGCAGTTTTACGAAAGATTCGGATTTAAATCCATCGCCCAATTGAAAAGTTCAATTCCTAACAGATACCTGCCTGTTATGGAATTGAAGTTGAATGACTAAACTACTAAAGTTCATTACTTTGGAAATAGCTGCTAAGCCCTAATTTTGAATGGTTTTGAATCTCGGAGAACAAATAGCTAAATATCGTAAAGAGCACGGTTACTCACAGGATGAGCTTTCGCAATATTCGGGAATCTCTCTGCGAACTATTCAGCGAATAGAGAAAGGAAACGTTCAGCCAAGAGGATACACGCTAAGAGCTTTATCAGAAACACTCAAGATTGAAATTTCAGAATTAGAGCAAGAACCTTCACTCTCCAATGTAGAAGTTGAAAAAAAGGCTCGAACGTTAAACTCGTTGGGCTTACTGGTATTGATTTTACCATTGGTGAGTATTGTTATTCAGTTTTATTACTGGACCAAACACAAGCATCTACTTTCTAATCATCTGCCATCAAAGAAGGTATTGAGTTTCCAAATTCTATGGATCATTGCTGTTGTAATCACGATGAGTCTTATCCACATTCTCACCTACTTACTTACAGGTCAGAGCGTTTATGGGCATTTTCCTATTAGAATGTCTGCATATGTTCTTTTACTCATCGCAAACATTTGCATCATTTTCTATGGTGCTATCAAGATGAATCAAAACGCTACCAAGTTTCTATCTGGAGTACCTGCTTTAGTCTAGTGACATTAAAATGACGCTGAAATGGCGTAACCAGTTTAATTTTTACCATCGTAATTGCAGTGAAAAAATCAGATGAAAAAATCACTCATTACTATCTTGGTTACTATGCTCATCACAAGCATTGCAGTATTAACAATTTTTGAAATTATTGCGCAAAAAAAGCAGCTCGAGGCTGATGTATTGGAAACCAAAGATTCCGAAATCTTGGAAGAGCAACGAAATTTGTTAATCCACCTTCCTACCCAATTTGACCCAACTAAAGCTTATCCAGTCATGTATGTACTCGATGGATCTTCTCAAGATTTTCGAATAGCCGGAATTGCTGAAATACTGAGCAGAGCAAAAGTCATTAATGATATGATCATTGTAGGAATACCTAATACCGATAGAAATCGTGATCTCACCCCACCCTATATATTCCAAGAAACAGACGGAGAAAGACTCGGAGAAGGAGATCAATTTTTAAAGTTTCTAATTAATGAAGTCATCCCATTTATTGAATCACAATATCCAACAAATGGATATCGAATGCTAGCTGGCCATTCGAGAGGAGGGCTATTTACGTTTTACTCATATCTTGAGCAGCCAGAAACATTTGATGCCTTGTTTTGCTTCAGTCCCGCTTTTTGGCGCGACAATACAATCATCTTTGAAAAGACAAAGCAATTTTATTCAGCAGACAGAGAAGAAAATCCATTCATTTACATGAGTCTAGGCACTGAGGAAAATCAAAAAATGAAAAGGTCGTTTGCAGAGGTAACCAAGTTCTTAGATCAAAGAATACCAGATAATTTCATCCATTCATATACTGAAGGTGCTAACCACGGAAACAATCTTTATTATTCTACTCCTGGTGCCTTAAAGAAATGGAATGAGTCGGTCGATAAAAGTCCGCAATGATTTCTGTATTATCCGATCATCTACTATTAAAAAGCAGGTATCTACCGGAGACTATATTACTTATAACACCTTATTTTTTGAAGGCTTTTTTAATTGTGATCAAATTGCGAACTTCCTTGCATTAAAACCTCATCCATGAAAATCAAACAGCTACTAGTACTATTCGCATTCTTATTTTTAGGGTCATCAGGCTTTGCTCAACAATCCGGCGAACTGTATGATGCAATATTCAAGATGGATAGTTTGATGATCTCGACTGCACAGCGAGATTGTGATCTTGAGAGCTATGAATCTTTCCTTGCTGATGATTTTGAGTACTTCCATGATAAAGGCGGATTTACTCCTTCTAAGGAAGCGGAAATGGCTGATATGGCCATTTTTTGTGGCAAAGAGCAACGAACGAGGCAACCGCTGCGAAGAGAATTGATAAAAAGTTCTTTGGAAGTGTATCCAATGGATAATTACGGCGCACTCGAATTTTGTGATCATCTATTCTATCTTCAAATAAATGACGGAACAGAGAAGCTGATAGGTTCCGGAAAAATGACAGCCATTTGGAAATTTGAAAATGATGAATGGAAAGTGACTCGTATAATAAGTTACGATCATCAGCCTTTAGCAGAGATAGAACTTGCGCCTGAGGTTTTGCAGCAATATGCAGGAGACTATGTGCTACCAGACAGAATAGTAAATATTGTAACTGAAGGAAAGCTATTGAGAGTAACAGATATCAATGATGGTAAACCAGGATGGACGAAAAACCTATTCCCTGAAACAGAGAATACCTTCTATTTGAATTACGAAAATGTTGTCTATGAATTCCTCAAAAAGGGTGCTAAGGTGACAACACTTAATATCTATGAAAACGGCAAAATCATTGAAGAGGCTAAGCGTAAGGTTGAATAATATCACTTACTTACTTTCTCTTCCAACTCATTATACCAAGCTTCACCATACTTACGAATCAAGGCCTCTTTAAGAAATTTATAAACAGGTACCTTGAGCTCTTTTCCTAAATCACAGGCAGGTGAGCATATTTGCCATCTATCATAGTTGAGTGCCTCAAACTCTGGAAGCTTAGCAACTCTTATAGGATATAAATGACAAGAAATGGGTTTTTTAAAATCCGTCTTACCCTCTTTATAAGCCTGCTCAATACTGCACTTTAATACTTTATCTGTATCGTAAAAAGCAAAAGCACATTCCTTCCCATCAATTGTAGTAGTAGATAAATCGCCATCTTCATCTAAGAGATAGCCACCCTCCTTCTCTAGGACTTCAATGGCTTCTTTACTCAAGTAAGGCTTTACCAGGTCAATGACTTTATCAATTTCTTCTAGCTCATCTTCTAGCAGTGGTGCGCCAAGATCACCTTCCACACAGCATGCTCCTTTACATTTAGTTAAATCGCAGACGAAAGCCTCTTCAATCACATCATCAGAAATCAACGTTTTTCCTACCTCAATCATGTTTTTAAAATTTTCTTCAAAATTATGGAACAATTTTAGACTTGAGGCGTTATTTGCTTGTACATTATATGTACATACATTTAATTTGAGAAGAACTAAAAACTTAACACAAGAACCATGATTAAAGCATTTATCATTTTCGTCGCTCTGCTAGGTACAGAAGCGAAAGAAAACTACAAGGTAAGTACTGATGACAGTTCAGTAGAATGGGTAGGAAAAAAAGTAACAGGACAACATAATGGTGTCATTTCTCTTCAAGGTGGAAGATTGGAAATGGAGAACGGCCAACTTGTTGGTGGAATTTTTACAATGGACATGACTACCATTGATGTACAAGACCTTTCGGGTGGATCTAAAGGTAAACTAGAGGGTCACCTAAAGTCAGATGACTTCTTTGGAGTAGAAAAATTTCCAACTGCAACTTTCGTAATCACGAAGGCCGTTCCTCAAGGTCCTGGCAAGTATAAGATTGTCGGAAACATTACAATCAAAGGAAAAACTGAAGAAATTCAATTTCCTGCTAATGTTGAAGAAAAAGACCGAAATATCGTTGCAAACGCAGATTTATCAATAGACCGATCAAAATTTGACATCAAATATGGATCTGGAAGTTTCTTTGATAACCTCGGTGATAAAACAATTTATGACAATTTCGACTTAAGTATAAGTCTGGTTGCAAATAAGTAATAAAGACAGTAGTAGTGATTAGGTGATTGGGCCGATCCGAATTCCCGGACGGCCCTTTTTTTATGCCCAGAAAAAACGCTCCTTATCTTTAGAAGATGCTCCGAGCTTCTTATAGAATTTTATTGCGCGTTCGTTAAACTTCGGCGTCTGCCATTGTACCTGAAAGCAATCGTTTTGATCGGCATAAGTCTTGACAGCATTCATTAATTGTGATCCTAGTCCTGCCCCTCTAACCTCCTCTCTCAAAAAAATGCAGTCCAGATAAAGATAGTAGTCTGCATCCCAGGTAGAATACTGCCGGATATATGTTGCATATCCAAGCAGCTTCCCCTGTTCCTCTACTATAAGGCATTTCAAATCTTGATCAGCTCCAAATAATTTCCTTGCGATTCGCTCTCCTTTACCAGTTGGATTATAGTCAGTTTTTTCATATTCCGCATGCAAAGAGCATAGTTCGATTATCTGATCGATATCATCTTGGACCGCCTCGCGAATCAGCATGCACATTGTATCTGAGCTCCGACGGTAGCTTCATCACCTTCCGTAGCATATCCATCAAACTTCCACCATTCGATTCCACCAATCAGCTCCTTAACATTAAATCCAAGTTTAGCCAAATTGAGTGCTCCTTTCGTGGACGCGTTACACCCAATGCCGTCACAGTAACACACGTACGTTTTGGATTTATCTAGATGCGATGTACTTGCAGCAGTCATTTCCCTATGTGGTAAGTTGATTGCAGTAGGAATATGTTCACGTTCATATCCAAAAGCTTGTCGGGCATCTACAACAACCAAATTAGGATCTGTTTCCAAGCCGGCATATAAATCCGAAGGATCCATTTCATATTTTAGTTTGTCTTCATAATACTTGATTTGCTCATTCATAGTGATATTCAATTATGGTTTAGCAAACCTATTTAGAGACGCGTAGGCTATATAAGAATTTGGATGAGAAGAATTTTTACTCTTGATGAATGATTTTCATCCAAGGGTTGAATTGAATGCTAAAAAACAACAGATAAAATTGAGTTTAGCTGATTTCAATCACTCAATTTATACTGTTCCAGTACTTCTTTTATTTGAGAAGCCTTAATCTTCTTAGCTATGATCTCTTTATCTCTATTTAATAAATAGATAGTAGGCGTTGTATAGGCATCATAAACTTCGTCATATTTCACACTGTATGTTATGGTTCCATTGGTATTGGTCCAATTTTCAACACCTACTTCTTTGATATAGTTTTTCATTTTGATCATTGAAGTGTCAGCGGACACTGTATAGACTCCAACATCAAATTCAGTAGCATCTATAAAGGCTTTTAATACGGGTGTTTCTTTTTTGCAGTGGCCACAATCTGGATCGTAGAAATAAACTACTATGAATTCATTCTTCATATCATGAAGCGCTATAGGCGTCTCATTCAAACCTTGCAAAATAAGATTTGGAGCTACCATTCCAACAAGGCTGTTTCTATATTGATCGGCTTTATCAACTAAATTTTTCTTTAGTTGTTCATTGGCCCAAAAGTCCATTTCTCCTGTTGAAAAGTAATTATCAACTATGTAAACATATACCTCATCCATCCCCATGATATTAGAAGATTGATACTTTAATGTAAGGTGCCAAACCAAATATTGATACGTTGTTTCATTTTTCTTGGCATAATCAATGATTTGATTAACGGCAACTATTACGGAATCAGGGATTGGATTCGTAAGATTGTCTAAAAATTCGTCAACTTTTTTCTTGTAAAGTGAATTGGGAAGCCTCAATAGAATAGCATTTCCTAGATCAAAATTGTCCCAATAATGTGTTTTATAATAATTAAACTGCTCTTTCCTATCAGTATCCTTTAGCTCATCAGGTATTATTACTTGCTTACCTGACTTAAAAAGCGTTGCCAATATTGTATTAGGATACTTATCAATTATCTCTTTTTGTTTAATGGCGATTCTGGAGTTGATATCTTCAACTTTAATTTTCGACTCTTCTTTTTGCTTAACAGAAGTAGAATCTGATTTTAGGACAGCAATATATGGCTTCCCCTCTTCCTGCATAGCTAGATTAAATTTCATGTTTTCAAAAAACAACTCGTTGTCCAAATCACCAACTACATCTAATGAAGCAACGATATCTGATTCTAATAAAGAGATCTCAAAAATTTGATCCTCTCCAATAACAATGTCAAACATTAGATTATTTCTTCTGGCAACAAAATACATACCTCTATCCAACGGAGTAGTATTCGAAAAACGGAATTTACCTTGATCCAGAGATTCTGCTGTATCAGTCACATAGGTGTTACCATTCAAATAATATCCGAGGAATAGATCTACATCATCTGAATCGTTAATGTTAAGATCAATTTGATATCCTTGGCAATAGGATATTGAAGAAGTGCCAAGACTAATTATCAAAATAACTAACCGAACAATTTTTTCCATCGGATAAAATTATTCTTTTGGCAGCTAATTTCTAGATAGGTGTCTTGAATTTAACAATGATTAATTGAGAGCAGTAACTATTTTTTTTTCGAAGCTATATAATTTGCTACCTCGTCTTTTGTCATTTTTTGTATGTACTTCTTGTGAACCATGCCATGATGATTCCCATCCAATTGATTTACGTAGTATTTTTTGGAATTTCTCTTCCCGACGATTTTTCCAACCGTCTTGGACCCATCTTTAAGTATTACATAGACGTATTGTCCATACTTAAGATCATCATTGCCTTTTTCTATTTCAACAATATTTCCCGAACTCAATGATGCGTTGGTAGCATACAACGAAGTAACGTTTACTAATAAAACGATGCTCCCAACAACAAGTACCCTAACTAATTTTGATTTGCTAATGAACATAACTAATAGATTTAACCGCACATAATTCTATTAGCAAATGTGCCCTCGCTAAGAGCGAGTTCAGAAAAAGATCATGTATACAAAATGGGTACAAAAACCCATTTCAGACACTAAAATCAAACAATTTGAAGATCTGTCGATCACTTTGTTCGATTCATCGAAGGCTACCTATTTTAAAAATGTTTCCAACCCTGCGCTTGTAGTTCTACAACATTCTGACTTCTTGTTACAAATGTTCGGCCCTTAGAGCTTGCTTGCATGTAACCAATAGTATGAATATCGGCGTGATTCTTTATTTTCTCAAAATCATCCTGTCCGATAGTAAATAGTAATTCATAATCTTCTCCTCCATTCAATGCGCATGAGTTTGGATCTATACTAAATTCGGCAGCGGTTTCATATGCTTGTTTTTCGATAGGAAGTTTATCTTCATAAATCGCTACACCCAAACCAGACTGCTTGCACAAATGAAAAGCTTCTGAAGCAAGTCCATCTGATACATCAATCATTGATGTCGGTTGAATTCCCAAATCTCTAAATTCATGAACAATGTCCATTCGCGCTCGAGGCTTGAGTTGCCTTCCTACCACATAATCATATGAATCAAGTTTCGGCTGCATATCAGGATTTGCAATAAACTCAGCCTTTTCCCTCTCTAACACTTGAAGTCCAACAAAGGCTCCCCCTAAGTCACCCGTCACACATAAAATATCACTTTCCATTGCTCCGTTTCTGTAAACGACTTTATCCCTTTCAACTTCACCTAAGGCAGTAACAGAAATAACTAAACCAGAAGAGGAAGAAGTTGTATCACCACCTACCAAGTCCACATTGTATTCTTCGCAAGCAGATTTAATTCCCTCATAAAGTGCCTCTACTGCTTCAACAGAAAACCTATTGCTTAAACCAAGATTAACTGTGATCTGTGTTGGGATTCCATTCATTGCAGCTATATCAGATACATTGACTGCAACTGCCTTATATCCCAAATGTGGCAATGGCATATAGGAAAGATCAAAATGCACACCTTCTAAAAGCATATCAGATGTTGTGAGCAAATACTTGTCTCCTAAATCAAAAACAGCCGTATCATCGCCAATACCTTTTACCGTTCTTTCATTAGCCGGTGCAAATTTTTCTGCCAATCTATCTATAAGACCAAATTCACCGATCTCTCCGATTTCAGTTCTTTTCTCTTTACTCATTACTTAATCTCTTGACATAATTCAACTAACACTCCATTGGCCGATTTCGGGTGAACAAAACATACAAGTTTGTTATCCGCTCCTTTCTTTGGTTCTTCATTCAATATTTGAAATCCTTCTTTCTTCAACCTATCCATTTCAGAATAAATATCATCGACCTCAAAGGCGATATGATGAATCCCTTCTCCTTTTTTTTCAATGAATTTAGCAATCGCACTATCTGAAGCACCTTCTAACAGCTCAATTTTAGTCTCTCCAAGTTGAAAAAAAGAGGTCGTCACAGATTCAGAGTCTACAACTTCTTCTTTATAATTTCCCTTATTAAAGAGTGATTCAAACAATTCATTTGCAGAGGAAAGATCCTTTACAGCGATACCAATATGCTCAACGTTTTTCCACATAAGATTATCTTTCTTGGATCAATTTGATCCTATTTATTAAGCAGCTTCAACAACAAGATTGAAGCATCAAGATCATTTATTAGTAAGTTTGCAAAAATGCAGGAACTTTCAGTCGATCTGAAAAGTTTACCGATATATTGAGAGGAAATGGAGCTACGATCTGACATTCATGTTGAATCTGCCAAGATTCAAAACGAAATCAAGAACTTTCTCGGATTGAGGAGTGATGAGGTAATATTTGAATTTGCCAACAATGATGGCAAAGTCAAATTGGATTTAATTACTATAAATCCGCGCCACAATCAATCATTTTTATTTAAGACTATTACAGGCTTTGATAAAACGGATGTTCTCCACAAAATGCTGGAGT
>CAZWLS010000113.1:0-11228 GCA_964634415.1 uncultured Roseivirgaceae bacterium
CACGATTGATTCAGGTATGGGATGTTATCCTTCTTCATGCCATTGTCTTGCAGTATAACTGAGATTTAATCCATAATTCCAATTTCCTCTCTTATAGTCAAGTGTGTAATAAACATTTAGAGGAGGAACTTCAATTAATGCCTGTTGATCTTCTGTGCCAATGGCATACACATAGGATATTTTCATTTCTGAAGTCAGCTTATCTGTGTGATTAAGTTGAATATCCCAGTCACTCCCTGCGAAGAATGCATCAGTTTGATCGTATAGGAAGTATGGAAATGTACCGGCAATATTGGTAGTGATGCCGTACGGTCTCAGAAAGATGTAATTTTTGATTTGATTGGCATAGAAGATGAATTCTGCATTGACTTTTGATTTCCTTAGTTCGATTCCACCAACCCATTTAATCCCTTTCTCTGTTGGTACGGGTCTATCATCTTCGTCAAGTACGCTGTTGGTAGGCGTAGCAATTTGAGGCTCAAGCTCGTAGCGCCATAATCCAAACTGAATTCTGGAGTGGTGGTAGCCAAAGGAGTAAAGTTCAGCTACATTGGGTGGGCGCCATGCAGATCCAATATTTGAAAATAGGGTAAGCTTATCGTTTAATCTTTTCTTAAAACCGAGTGTAAAGGTGGCATTTGCATAATCCACTTCATTGTCATAAATGAAGATTTCTCTTACCGTATCGGCAACACTCAATTTTTGATAGTCGAATCGAGCACCCAATTCGAAAGTGGTATTGTCGAAGTTGAGTGATTGTACGGTGAATGCACCTATGTTGAATACATCATAGTCTGGGACAAAATTAATAGGATTAGATCCCGGCTTATTTACACTATGGTGAGTGAATAATTGGACTCCTGAACTTCCATTCCACCTTCCTTTTTCTGGTTGTATCCACTCTGTTTCAAAATTGTGTGATTGAAGCCTAAGGTCGATTACCGGCCGCTCGTTTAATTCTCCTCTTCGTACATCAAATTCCTTTCGATCATTGTCTTGATAGGCATAAGATACATTGAATACATGCTCACCGAGGAACAACGATAAATCTGATTTAATAAGACCATGTCTTGTTTCCTGCCTCGGGTTTTGAATATCATGGGTAGATGGAAAAGTAGGATTTGGCTCTCCTCGGTCTATTGCATTTTGTAAATCATTTAGATTTCCTACGATGGAGCCTCTTAAGATCCCAATTTTTTGTTGAAAGTAGCTGCCAGACACTTGAAGGTCAAATTTTTCCTGATGCAATAGCGTGTTAAAATTTCCTCCATATTCTCGTTTGCCGGTGTTAGATAACACATAATCAGGGGCTTCTAAATCACCTTGATAAACACCAAAACCGCCAACATTCCATGCAAAATGCTTAAATCCTTGTCCAAGGTTTACCTTGCTGTTGATGGATCGACCGTTGGTTTGAAAGGCCGACCCAATGGTGCCATTTATATCTTCTTCAAACTTTGGCCGCTTTGAGTTATAGAGAATAACTCCTCCCAAAGCATCAGGACCGTACTTTACAGTAGCAGCACCTTTTACTACTTGAATTTGATCGACATTGGAAGGATCAATTTCAGGAGCATGCTCTTCTCCCCAAACTTGATATGCATGTCTAACACCATTATTGACAACCAATACTCTATTGGAATGTAGCCCGTGGAGTATTGGTTTGGAAATGTTGGTTCCTGTTTTAAGAAGAGACACCCCACTAATCTCATTTGTTAGTTCTCCGATATTGGACGTTACTGCTGATAATTGACTTATGTCCTTCTTTTGAATAGCAATTGATTGTATTTCACCCTGTTTGATTTCTTCTACTACCACACTTTCCAGGATGGTTTCATTTGCCGCCATTTTAATGGTTGGGTTTGAATGGTGGGAATCATGATGATGGACGATTGTTTTGTAACCCAAGAATCGTACTTCTAGGTCTATTTCATCTTCGCAAATTTTAGTCAAGGTAAATTCTCCTTTATCATTTGCTGTAGTTCCATTGGTGGAATTGAGAATTTGCACCGTCGCAAACGGAAGTGGCTCTCCAGTATCAATATCCATAACAATCCCAGAAACAACCCCATTGCAAGGATTGGGTTGGGCACTTATTGACAGTTGGATACCAAGTACCAGTAGTAGAGAGAGGATGTTTTTCATGTTAAGCGCACTTTGCACAAAGGCCGTCAACGATCATGTTGACAGTTTCAACTTGATATCCTTTTGGAATAGAAACAGCAGGTACCTCTTTGTCATCCAAGCACTCTATCTGACCGCAGCTGTTGCATTTAAAATGGATGTGGTTGTGATCATGATGATCGGGAGAGCATGTTTCGTGACATAGCCCATAAGTGGCTACGCCGGTTGCATTTGGGATCTTATGAAGTATACCTGAATCAAGAAAGCTATTGAGGGTACGATACAAAGTCACTCGATCATATTGCTTGAACTTTTGTTCCAGATCTCCTTGTGAAAGAGCTTTTTTCTCCTCTAAAAAATATTCAACTACATCTTTTCTGCAGTCTGTAATTCTTAAGTTGTGAGACTTGAGTATCTGCTCGTTCCTATCTTGATTTTGCATGCAACAAAATTACATAAATGCAACTTAATTGCATAATTCAATTTTCACTTGTTCTGCATGAGGAATTTTTTCTCTCGTGGAGTCGCTTTTCTAAAATCGAAATGGAGTCTTTTTTCATCAATAGGAAATGTAATTCTATGGTATTGCTTGAGAGATCCTACTTGTTTGAAGAGAATCTTACCATTAAATCTTTCGCCGGAATAGATGACCTTGCGATCGAATAATTCAGTTGGCAAGTAATTCAATTCTGTAGCTGCATTTTCACTACTTGTTAATGCTACGTCCGCCAGTATATCTGTTGCAATCAGGGTACTTGCAGTCAATAGGTCGCGCTTTTCTGATCTACGCTGATCATCATTTGTCCAATAGGATTTTCTATTATCCTTATTGTCTTTTACAGCATCCATAGTACTCACCGCAGCACCGACCAGAAATAAAAAAAATGCGGTTGTTTGTGCTTTATTCCTTTTCGTTTTAAAAAATTGATTGATTTGAGAGGGAGTCATTACAGCTGTAACCTCACTAAATAATTCTTTGTCGGGTTTAGCGGTATGACTGTATAAACTTGCATACTTATTGATCTTTTCAATATCGATGAAGAGAGGCTGGCTGCTTAAGTTTTCCACTTCGAGCATGAAAACAGAGTGATCGTTTTTTGCTTCTAGATTGGAAATCGCGATAGTAATTGAATCTACCTCGATATAGGCTTCTTGATTATTTTTTTCAATTGAATAATCATAGGGAACCAATCGGTCAGGAAGGCAACTGAAACATAAAAGGGATAATACTGCTATCAAATATTTCATGATAGCAGAATTACAATTATGAGGCCAACTTTAATCTAAAGGAGTCACTTACTCCCATCTAAGTGAATCAACTGGGTTGTTTTTAGATATTTTTCCTGTTTGAAATCCAATGGTTATTACTGATATAAGTACTAACAGCAATGAAGCTACTAGTATCAGTCCAATTCCAATGTTTATAGAATAAGCGAAACCGGCCTTCCATTCTAAAAGCGCATAATAGCTAACAGGGGCTCCGACAATTACTGCGATTAAAACAAGCAGAAGAAATTCTTTACTCAAAAGAGCCAATAGTTGACCTAGATTGGCCCCTAGAACCTTTCTAATTCCTATTTCTTTGGTTTTTCGGATGAGGGTTATCATCATCAAACCATACAATCCTAGTACAGCAATAATGATTGAAAGTATAGCAAATACATTCGAAACGCGACTGATTTTTACATCTTCATCATAAAGCCTACCAATTTCATCTTCCAGGAAATAGTAGTCAAAGTAGTTGCCAGGGAAGTATGAGTCGTATCTTTTTTCTATGGCATCCACCATAGCTGGTGTTACCGTGGAAGTTAGCTTAATTGAAAAATAACTGCCAGTATCATAGAATGGCAGTAAGAAAATAGGTTCAATTTTTTGATGAAGAGATTGCTGATGAAAATCTTTAATTACTCCAATTATCGTCCAGTCTCTACCGTAAAAAGTAACTGACTTGCCAACTGCTTCTTCTGCAGACTTAAATTTTAATAAGGAAACTGCTGATTCATTTATCACAAAGTTTTTTATCTCACTTCCATTAATGTGATGATCTGTAAGTTCAAAATCTCTTCCTGATAAAAACTCAACATTGTACAGTTCGGAAAAGTCATGATCTACATTGATAAAGTTAGCTGTTAGGTTGCTTACCTCAGGATTGGCTTCAGAAGTTATCCTGAATATTCTTCCCATGTTTGATCCAGGCACTCTATTCGATATTGTTGCGGTTTCTACGCCTGATAGTGTGCTTAGATCTTTCTTGAACTGATCAATCTTAGTTATGAATGTACTATCCCAATTAGTCATTACTGGCCCGTAGACCACCATGGTATTATCTACATCAACGCCAAGGTCTTGATTAACCATAAATTCTATTTGCTTAGCAATGGCTATAGTTCCTGTGATAAGAATTACTGCAAGCGAAAATTGAAATATCACCATCCCTTTTCTCAACCAAGCTATTTCACCTTTCAATTTGAAGCTTCCTTTGAGTACATCTTGTGTGCTAAATCTTGTTACTAATAGAGCAGGATATAATGCTACTAGGGTCATAGAAACCAAGAAAATGCCAATCAGGAATAGTGGAAAAGGCATACCCCAAATTTTTGCAAATAGGATAATCGAGATACTTAGCTCCAAACCGGTAAGACTGTTAAAGACTGGTTGTAAGAGTATTGCAAGTACAATGGAGACAATAAGTGCAATCACATTGAGAAGCAGTGTCTCTGTGAACGATTGTCGGATAATCTGACCTTTCAGTGCTCCGACAGATTTCCTGATTCCAACTTCTTTGGCGCGCTGAATAGCTCTGCTAGTATTCAAGTTGATATAGTTGATCCATGCAATACCGATAATGAAAATGGCAATAAACATCATCATCCAAACAGTCTTGCCATTTGTCACTGATCCGATTTCGTATTCCATTGTATCATCTAGGTGGATCTCTTTCAATGGTTGTAAGAAGAAGTGTTCTTCTGCGCCGGAGACTTCACCATCCTTAAAGTATTGCTTTCCGAAATCGTTGATTTTTGCATTTAAGGTTTCTATACTAGCACCTTCTTTTAGCTTGATGTAATGATAGAAATCTGACCATTCCCAGCTATTATCTGCTCCTTCACCTACAATCGCTACAAACGATTTGTAGGAGGTGATAAAATCAAATTGCAGATGCGAATTTTTAGGTAGATCTTCCATTATCCCTGTAATCATAAATGGGGTGGGATAGTTGAAGTAAATGGGCTTACCTACAAGTGAAGTAACATCTTCACCTTTCTTGACCAACTTCTTTGCAAAGCGTTCGGTCAATACCATTTTAAAAGCTGCATCCAAACAGCTTTGCCTATCGCCTTCTATGAATTTGTAGTCAAAGAATGAATGAAAATTTTGATCAGCTATCAGGTAATCACCGGTTCTATAAATATCATCTTCAAAACTGATGAAGTTAGACCCACTGTAGGTCATCCGCGTGAATGATTCAATCTCGGGGAAATCCTTGATCATTGTAGGTCCAATGGTTGGGTAGGTAATAGGACCCAATTGCACAGTTTCGCCATTTTGTCGCCTATCATTAATTACACGATAGATGCGATCTGCGTCTTCATTGAAATCATCGAAACTGGTTTCAAATAGGACGTATTGAAACATGAGCAATGAGACAGTCATTCCTGCTATCAATCCGAATAAGTTGATTGCTGTGAATGTTCTGTTACGTTTTAAGTCTCTGAAGGAGACCTTCAGGTAGTTTTGGATTAGTGCCATATTATTGAGAGTTTTTGAGTTTTGTCTTTTTCTTAGTCTGTGATATCGCAGAAATGCCAGTGCGTTCAAGAAGTAATTGATGCGCGCTTTGTTTTTTCCCTTTTTCTCTAAGTCCATTAAAAAAAGTTCCATTAAGTCACCTTCAATAGATTCCCACAATGCAGGCCTGCAGCATTTGGATAGCAAGGATGTCAATATTTTTGGTGGGTGTGATTTCATTCAAACGCCACTTTTGGAATACCTGACCACAGGTCTTCGCGCATGGATCTTGATGTTTTGAGTGCTGCTTGCCCAGCTTTAGTCACTCGAAATAGTAGTTTTCTTTTGCCGCCACGTTCCGGTGTTGGATCACTGTATCGGGATTCTAAGTAGTCCTTTTCGCTTAGTCTTTGAAGCACATTATGCACCGTGCTGATTGTGATTGTTCGATTGCATTTCTCTTCAATCTCATGCTTGATTAAAATACCGTAGGCGTTATCAAACAGGTTAGCTACTACTAACAACACAATCTCTTCTAATTCTCCTAGGTTTGTTCCTTTCATCGTTTTGTTATTTTTCGAGCGCGTTCAACACTTTTGTTGTGATGGCGAATGATCTTCCATGTTGATAGGGTTGACCATAAGCACTTGAAGTAAGTGCAATTACAATATTCTCATTTGGAACTACCACTAAGTGGTTGCCTCCATAGCCGGATCCATATAGATAGTCAAGTTCTTTACCGGCAAAGGTTTGGGTCTTTTTGTACCAGAACATTCCATAATCATCTGCTGGCCATCCTTCAGGTAATGATCTTTTAGAATTTATGATTGCTTGGATATAGGCTTCGCTTATGATTTGTTGGCCATTCCATTTTCCATCATTGGTTATTAGAAGTCCAAGTTTTGCAAAACCAATGGTGGTCAAATAGAGATTACCTGCGGCGCCTGTCTGGTTAGAAGCATTTGTAAACCAGTAAACTTGTTTTATCCCTAATGGGTCAAAAAGCTTTTCTTGTGCATATTCCTTTAAACTCATTCCAGTTGCTTCCTCGATAGCCAAACCAATGAGAAGGGGATGAATATCTGCATAAACAAAAGCTTCTCCAGGTTTAGATTTTAGCGGAATATTAAGCACATACTCTTTCCAATCTGCTAAGGAAATCCAATTGCTTGCTTGACCTGGAGAACTCCCATTATCAGAGTCTGCGTCTAGCCCAGATGCCATATCAAGCAGATCACGAAGTTTTATTTTCTTGTAGTCTTCATTGATATTAGGATTTTTTGATTCTGAAAATAGTGAGTAAACGCTTTGATCCAAGCTTTCAAAAAGACCTTCTTTCAATGCAACTCCTAGTAGAAGAGCGGTCACACTCTTTCCTGCAGATCTGATATCATGTATGGTATTCCACATATATGAATTGAAGTGTTCTTCAATCACTAACTTGTTATCTTTTATTACCACTAATCCACGAAAATCCTTATGTGGTGTAGTGTTTATTAAATGGATAAGATTTTCAATAGAGTCTCTATTTAAACCAACTTCCTCCAGAGTTGCATTCTGTAATCCAGCATCCTGTGCAGGACTATATAAAGATGTGAAAAGAAGTAGACCTCCTAACCAAATAGCGATTTTCATGGTATGTTATTTATTCGACAAAACCGAATTTAATATATTAATCGTAAATGTCGAATAAATAGTTACATGAATTTTTGAAGGGGCTTGCTGAGGGGATGAGTTTAGAAATTTCTAATTCTGTTTTCCAGGTTTTGTACCGCATTGGAAACCTCTTCTGACGCAGAGGCAGATTGTTCAGATATTATCACCGTATCTTCAATGTCTTGTACGATTTCATTCATCATATTAGTTTGAAGATTTGCATCGCTATAAATCACATTTGAGAATTCGAAAGTCTCGTTGGTTGAGCTTGCAATGGTCTTAAATGTTTCTTTGACGTTATCAGTTGCAGTCAATCCGTCTTTTACTGATTCGATCACTTGATCCAGCGACTTGGCCACTTCTTTTGATCCACTTTGTACCGTGGCAATAAGCTTTTCTATTTCAGCTGTAGATGCCTGCGTGCTTTCTGCCAACTTACGTATTTCCTGAGCAATTACGGCAAATCCTTTTCCAAAGTCACCTGCTTGTGCAGCTTCAATCGAGGCATTCAATGCAAGCAAATTAGTCTGATTAGACACCTCTTTAATCACATTAATTACTGTCGAAATTTCACTAACATGATTAGAAAGCTTATCCATCGACTCTTGTGTAGTCTTGGATACATCATTCAGTGTTGCTACCGAATTCGCTAATTCATTAATATTATTTTGTCCAGTGTCACTTTCAGATGTTGCTTGTTTTGCAGCTTCAGTTATCTGTTGCGCTTTATCTGAGACATTATTTGCGGAATTGAGTGCACTTTCCACTCTTGTGGAAGCTTGATCTATTTTCTCCGCCTGGTTTCTTGCTCCAATGGCTATTTCTCCAATGGAAGTGGCTATTTCACTTAAATTTAATAGCACCTCGTCCTTGAGGTCTTTCTTGGCTTGAAGTGCTTCTTTTTTGTTTGCAGTAATATCAGCTGCAATTTTCATCACCGAATAGACTGTACCGTCTTCATGTTTTAGTGGGGTGTAGGCAGCTTGAATCCAAACCGAATCTCCATTTTTGGCTACACGCTCAAATTCACCTTTTTGGGTGATACCTTTCCTTAAGTTGCCCCAAAAGTCAAGGTACTCTTGGCTGGTTGCAACTTCAGATGAGGCGAAGATTGAATGATGTTTTCCAATGACTTCCTCTGCTTTTTCATATCCCATCAATTGATGGAAATTCTTATTTACAGCCTGTATATATCCTTGTGGATCAAATTGGATTCTTCCAAAAGAAAGATCTACTGTATCTCGCAATTCTCGAATGCTACTAGCGGCAAGTTTCTTCTCGGTTACATCGCTAGCTATCTTTACCACGGAAATTACTTTTCCACTCAAATCTTTTAAAGGTGTATAGGCTCCTTCTATCCATATTTCGGAACCGTCTTTTTTCACTCTGGCAAATTCGCCTCTATGAGACTTTCCTAACCCTAATTCACGCCAGAAATTTTTATACTCCGTAGACGAAGCATGATTTTTTTCAACGAATATGGAATGGTGCTTTCCTTTTAATTCTTCTAGATTGCGATAGCCCATTGAGCTAATAAAAAGGTCATTCGCATCTATAATATCGCCTTGAGGTGTGAAGTTTATGTAAATGAAGTTTAAATCGATTGCTTCTTTTGTTGCCTTGGCAAGTTGTTCCTCTTTTCTTATTTCATTTTCCTTTCTATTGGCAATAAATACAATTGAACTCACTTCGTTATGCCCATTAGAAACCGGTATGTAATTAGCGATTAGGTTATTGGTCCCCTCTGTTGTGCTGATTGCTAACTCTGTGGTTAGATTCTTTCCTTTGAGTAGTTCAACCCATATTTCATGGTGTAGCTGTTCGCTTGATACTACTTCTTGATGGGTAATAGATGTTCTGTTTTGTATTAGGTCTGTAAAGCTATCGTTGGTACTGATCAATGAGCCATCCGAAGAAAACTTAGCAAAGTATAAGTGCTTATTTAGTTCGTTTGATAAAAGATTAGGCGCATTTTTTTTAAGAAGGTGGTTGAAAAATTGGGTCATTTAGGTTACTGGTTAATGCTTTAATTTAACAAATAATCGAATATTATCATTTGATAATTTTTTTATTAAATAGGGCATTCGATGCACGATTTCGTGTAATCGATCGATCAATCATTTAGGGGGATTAAAGAAATAACTGATAATTACTGTAATTGTTTATCAACTGATATAAAACTTCTCAAACTGCACATAATGAGAGTTTCTTAGATACTTAATTCAAATAACCAAAGCTGTTAAACAAGCCAACACAGTTCATGGCTATTTAACTTTCTAGTGTAAAGTTTTTAATACTTGATTTTAAGTTGTTTGCTATTTCTGACAGATTTTCAGACCTAAGTTTGAAATTACCGATTCCGTTAGAAAGTTGTGTTGCTGAGCTTGCTACTTCCTCTGAGCCTGCGGCAGTTTGCTCGGCAATTACGACAATTGATTCTGTGATTGTCACCACTTTCATGATGTTTTCAATTTGCTGTTGACTTTGAGTTAAGATGCTTTCAGATAGCGAAAAAGTCTCGCCTGTTGAATCTGTGATTTTTTGAAAGGCATTTGAAGCTATTTGCGATGATTCTGAGGCTTTATTGACACTTTGCTCCATATTAGACATTACCTCGACGGCCTTCGCTGTACCATTTTGTACTTCGCTTACCAGTTTCTCTATTTTTTTAGCCGATTCTCGCGAATCTTCGGCAAGCTTTCTTATTTCTTCAGCAACTACTGCAAAGCCTCTTCCTGCATCACCTGCTTGAGCGGCTTCAATAGCGGCATTGAGAGCCAGTAGGTTAGTTTGCGAGGCAATGTCAGTGATCAAGCCAAGTATGCTGTCTATTTCTTTGGATCTACTTGCAAGATCCTGGAGCGATTCACCTGTCTCTTTGGATGCAGTTGTTATGTCATTGATGGATTTGTCAAGGTTCGTAATAAGAAGTAAACCATTCTCACTGTTTTCATTGCCTCTTTTTGCCGCCGCATTTATTTGCTTGGCTTGACTACCCATTTCATCTGAAGTTTTTAAGACACTTTCAATTAGTTGAGAGGACTCATCTACCTTAATTGATTGTTCTCCGGCTCCTCTACTCATTTCATTGATGGCTGAGGCAACCTCTGCTGCAGCTACATTCATATCCGACCCAAGCTTCAATAAATCATCAGATACATTTTCTACCGTGATAGAATCAGCCGTTATTTTAAAAATTAGAATTTTTAAGTTTTCAAATGCTGTATTTAGGTTGTTATTTAATTGTTGCATTTCCCCCTTATAGTCGCCCTGCATTCTCGATGATAAGTCACCTTGAGCCATCTTCTCAGAAATCGCATTCAGATCTCCGAAGGAATTTGAGATAGTATGAATAAGGTCATTTATAAGGAGTCCTATTTCTAACCAAACACCTTCTTTATTCTCTCTATTTATAAAGGAAGAGAAATTCCCGTTTTCTGTCGCATTTTGAACTGTTGCTTTAATCTCATTCATTACTGAAAGCAGGTTGTCTCTCATTTTTAAAAGTGAGAGACCTAATGAATCCTCTTCTTCGTCCAATTCCAAATTAACGTTTAGATATCCATTGCTTATTTGATTGGCAAACGATGTATAACTTTTTAGTTTATGAGTAGACTGATTAAGTAAATGGATCATCTGACCAATTTCATCAGTTCTTTTAGTTTGCATGATTTCTAAATCTGCTCCACGAGATACTTTCGATAGCAGCTCTTTTATTT
>CAZWLS010000114.1:0-7986 GCA_964634415.1 uncultured Roseivirgaceae bacterium
ATCAATTAGCGAGAGACGGTCAGATATAATTATTTGTACGTTCTGCCATTCAGAAATTTACCAATGAAGGTAGAACGTACAAAATAATGGTAAGTGAAGTAACACATAATCGTGGTACCCAGAAGAACAATAAAAAATTTCAGGCCAACTGGGAGGCTCCAATTTACGATGAGTGCAGGGAGAATTAATGTGAATGGAAGGTGAACCAAATACACCCAATAGGAAGAATCTGACAAATATCTTCGAAGCTTCGAATGACCATTGAAGTACCTTAGGAATAGCCCTGTGATCCCAAATATGAAGAACCAACCCACCATTGTATTTAAACCCCCATATACTACATCGTCGATTTGCTCTGAGTAGATAAACTTGACTGTATAGATTAAAAATGCTGAGATTAGGAATATCCAATCAAACTTCATGAAGAGCCAAATCTTGTCTTTGGATTTGAACAAGACCCAGCCAAATAGATAGAAAACTAAATAGAATATAAGCACTTTAGTATCAGGCATAAATACAAGGGGAGTAGGTGCCCAATAATCCCACATCCATACAAGGAGAGCAAATAAGATAACACTCAAGAAAGCTATTAAAAGCAGCTGCCTATCAATCAACCAATTAAAAGTCGATTTAATGGCTGAATTAAGAAGAGGTGTTTTTCTAAAAATCGATGCAAGTATTAAAACAATTGCTGTGATCAAAATCAAATAATAGAGAAACCAGAGATGGTAAGTGATATTAGGCAGCCATCTAAAAATAACATTAGGAAAGGCGTCCAGTTGAAATTTTTGAATCATAAAATCGTAGGAGTGATAAACGATCGGATGTAGTAACAGAAGGAATACAACAAATGGAAGTCCAATTCTTTTAAATCGTTGAATGATCATTGCCTTGGGTGAGCGATCATAGTAGAGCATAGACGCAAAAAATCCACTCAATAGAAAGAATATAGGCATTCGAAAGATGTGAATGATTGAGGTGATGTAAGTGAAAAAATAGCTGGTTGAATTTGGATCCTTAGGCCACAGTTTATCAACACCGATTGAATACGTTTCTGCTGAATGCAGTACAATTCCAAGTAGCATCATAATCGCCCTTAAAGCATCTAACGCATGAATTCTTTCGGATTGGATATTGGTGCTCATGTGAAAATGATTTCAATAAGGACGCAAATGATCAAGTAAAGTTTCGATGACTTGAACATACGAAAATGTTCTGGATGACCGATACAGGGGGTTGACATTTGGTTGACATCGGGCGTCACGAGCAATATTCGTCGAAGAAAATCAGGGATTAAAAGATGTGCTATTGTGTGATTAGAAGTACAAGATAATCTTCGCCGACGTTAATTATTAGTCACCCAATTAGCTACCAACTATGATAAAATTGTTCAAACAAAATCGTGTTAGTTCACTTCAAAAAAAGTATGATAAACTAATGCGAGAAGCATATGATCTTGCCAAATCAAATCCAGCCGAGAGTCAACAGAAGCAAATAGAAGCTCAAGAAATTCAGCGCCAAATAATTTCAGAAACACTTTAATTCGCGCATTACATTTCATCAGTAGATACAGTTACATTATCAAGTCAGATAAATAAGTAGAATTTAAGATACTTGTTACCGAAGATGATGTTGTTTTCTTCGAAAACTCCCTTGGATATTTCAAAGAACAACACATCTTTAGGCAAGTGAAAATTCTGTACATCCATCAATATTTTAAAACTCCTGAGGAAGGAGGGTCAATTCGATCCTATTACCTGGCTAAGGGACTGGTGGATGCGGGTCATGAAGTGACGATGATCACGGCTCATAATTCACCCTATGAGGTAAAAAAAATTTATGGTATCGAAGTGCACTACTTGCCAGTGCAGTATGATAATAGTTTTGGTTTTTTGAAGCGACTTTTTTCATTTAGAAAATTTGTCAATCTAGCTAAGAAGGAAGCTAAAAAAATCTCAAAACCTGACTTGGCATATGTAATGACAACCCCATTAACAACAGGGTTCATTGCTACATATCTTAAAGAAGAACTTGATATACCTTATTATTTTGAAGTTGGAGATCTTTGGCCAGAAGCACCGATTCAGATGGGTGTTATTCAAAATAAATGGATTAAAAAGTGGCTTTATTCCTTAGAGAAAAGATTTTATTTTGAAGCTGAGAAAGTAATTGCCTTGTCACCGGCCATTAGAAATTACATTGAAAAGGTAAGTCCAAATACACGGGTTTATGTCATACCTAATATGGCTGACTGCTCATTTTTTGAAGCAGAATATTCTGTAGGAGACTTTAGTGAGAACAATAAATTTCAGATTACTTACTGTGGTGCAATAGGCAAAGCAAACCACTTAGAATATTTAATTAACGCTGCCAGGCAGTCAAAGGAGGCTCAGCTTCCCGTGCATTTCAATATCATCGGATATGGATCAGAAATGAAGCGACTGAGGTCAACAACGAAGCGACTGAAAAATATTTCTTTCTATCCTCACTCGAGTAAACAATGTGTAAAAAATCTACTTGATAAAAGTGATGCAGTATATGTTTCCTTTAAAGATGTGAAAGTACTGGGTACCGGAAGCCCGAATAAACTTTTTGACTCCCTTGCAGCAGGAAAGCTCACTATCATCAATTTTGACGGTTGGATTAAAAACCTAATTGCAAAAAACAGATGCGGCTTTCATCATAATCCTTATTCAACACAAGAGTTTGTGAGAAAGCTTAAGGTTTTCCTAGACTCTCCAGAACTTCTCGCCAAGTACCAAAGAAATGGGCGTAAATTGGCAGAGTTGTATTACGACAAAGACATTCAAGTCACCAAACTTCTCAAGATTCTCAACAATGAGTACAAGTTTGAAGTAACAGATTCAGAAGTTTATATCTTAACTGCCTGATGGTTTGTACCCAGACTGTGTGAATAGTTTATTAAGATCTCTTTCTGACATAATTTCCGTTACAGAAGCTCCAGTTTTCTCTGCATAAGACTTCACAATTTGCCAACCTAACCAACGACCTATTCTGCCAGGGCATTTATCACCTATCTCATAAACGTTTGGTCGCTCGCCAAGAAATTTCTGTTTTACAGTATGATCAGTTTCGTATAACCACTCGTTTTCAACAAAATTGGCCCATATGATACGGTCATTTTCAAATACATCAAACCACTCTTCCTCGGTGTATCCGATCAGAATTCGTTCAGGGGTACAAGGTAAAATCATACTCAACAGGTAGTAAGATTTACCATAATCTATCATTTCTGAAAGCATGTCACTACCACCTCCTGTTGTAATAAATTGACTCGAAACAAATTGTAAAATGCTGGCAGCTAAATGATCAGTAGTGTATCGTTGTAAAATATATTGTGGGATTTCTCTTGGTTTATACTTAGCATCTGGTCCTATAAAAAAATCCATTCCAATCATAATGTGCTCATTAGAAATGAAAAGATCGTTGTACATGCCAGTAACTGCGGTTTGAACTTTCGGTGATGGGGTATTCGGATAGTAAACCTTTAGTCTTCCAAGACCAGATTCTAATGTTCTCACTACATCATCAAAATTTCTAAATGCTTCACTAGATTGACGGTACAGCGTATCAATAGATGGATTTTTTATTAAGGAAAACATCCGCTCAGCGAGAATAGAATCTGCCGGATACTGATCAGAGTGAAGGAAGAACTGCGCAAAATCCGGATATCTTCCGAGAAACTCTTCCACTTCACTTTTAGACTGACTTTTAAAAAGTACTTCTTCTAATCTGTCTACCTCTAATACGATATTCTCTGGCTCAACAGACTCTCTACAAGATTCCTTAGAACACGAGACTAAGAAAACAATACAAATCATTAGGTGCACTACTCGCATACTTTCTATTTTTGAAGGCAAATTTAGAAGTAACAACGACTTATGAAGAAGTTTCTTTTCTCTCTCCTTATTCTTTTATCAATAGGATCAATGGCTCAAGTAAAATTGGGTCTAAAATTGGCACCGGTGATTTCGTCAAATAGAGCTAAAAATGATGCTCAAACTGTTGAGAATGACGGTTCTCAAATGAAGTTCTCAATTGGTCTTGTTGCGGATAAAACATTATCAGATACTTATTACCTGAGTACTGGATTGATATACCTACCTAAAAGAGCGGCATTTAAGAATGCTGATGGGACTGTAGAAGAAGAATATAAACTTCAGTACATTCAGATTCCTGCCACTTTAAAGCTTTTTACAAACGAATTGGCTCCGGATATGAAAGCATACTTGCAAGTAGGGGGAGCACTAGAAATCAAAGTTTTTGATGAACCAGAAGATCCCTCATTTGCATCTGTCGAGAAATTTACACCTATAGACATCCCTGTGATTCTAGGTGGGGGAGTTGAATATAGGATTGGAATAAATACCACATTATTTGGCGGTGTTTCATACCAGCGCGGGTTGATTAATACTGTAGGCGAAGCAGGTACGGGCTTTGATGATCTTCAGCTTAGAAGTACTGTTTTCTCTATTGATTTAGGAGTTAAATTCTAGCATTTACCGTCACTTCAGACTTTTGCGTTTGTCAGCATCTTGCCAAAGATGTTATTTTCATATGGTTAAATATGAAATAAACTATTGTTGGCGGCAAAAAGTAGGATTTTTTGTTGAGTTAATTGGAGTTTATCAGTACCTTGAAAAGAGTATAAACCCACCACGCTTATGAAATCCCTATTTACATTTTGCTGTGTCTTAATTCTATTTAGCCAACTGAACGCTCAGAGCGTTTGGATTGCAGACAACCGTCCTACTGCTCCAACTGGAGCTCATATTTTTGCTAACGTGACTGACGCCATTACCGCGGCCAGTCCGGGCGACATCATCCACATCATCCCAAGTCAGACCTTTTACCCAGACTTTACGATTACTAAAGACAGCCTGACATTTTTTGGAATTGGTTTTAATCCAGACAAGGATCAACCTAACAAGTCATGGGTAGGTAGCTTGACCATTGCTACAGGTGTCTTTGGCACGCGTATATCGGGATTAAATGTAAATGATGATTTAATAATCGGGAATGCTGATGGTGCTACCGGAAATATTTTTATTGAAAATGGAGACATTGATCGAATCGCTACAACTACCGCAGGAACAGGTACAAAAACAACAAGTAATATCGTAATTCGAAATTGTGTAATTGGATTGAGAGAGGTTTCTTCCGGTGTTGCAGTGATCAACTTAACCCAAGAAGCAAACCCCACTTCTGTGGTAATAACTAACAACGTGATCATGGGTTCTTCTTCAACTGGCTCAGGAGGAGCAGGTTCGATAAATGTGGCTGATGCAATTATTAAGAACAATTTGTTTTATGGAAATAACGACTCTGATTTTGCATTTAATGCTGTAACTACTTCTACGATTACAAACAATATATTTTTTGGAAGATCGCCAGTTACCGATGCTTTAACTGGTACGGTTAATAATTCAACTTATACCAACAATGTTTCCTTTAACACACCAAACGATGTTTTTCCGATAGGATCTGATGGGAATACTGGCTCTGGGAATCTTCAAGCAACAGACCCTCAGTTTACAGCTGTACCCCTAGCGGATGATTGGGATTTTGCTAACGACCCAACCTTGGTTGGTGGACCAGCGATTAGTGGTGGAAATGATGGTACCGATATTGGATTGACTGGTGGAACAATTCCATTCAGTATTACAGGAACACCACTTCCGACTATTAAGGTATTACGACTACCAGAAATTATAAGACAGGGAGATAATGTAGATGCTACTATAGAAGCTGAAGGAAACTAAACCAGACGCTCCTATGAGTTTCTTTAAAAACTTTTCAAAAACACTGATCCTGTTTGGAGCACTTTTCGTGTATCAAACTTCCTATGCACAAGATACATTGGAGGTTTTCGAGATCGAGTACTTCTTTGATGTGGATCCCGGGGTTGGAAGTGCTACAAATATTATTGTAGGTACCCCTGATACAACCGTTAACCTCCTTGAGACAATTTCTGCGTCTGGTCTTCCTACGGGATTTCATACGTTGGGAATGAGAGCTAGAAGTTTGGCTACAAATCCGGAATTTTTCACCGGCTCTACAAACATTTCTCCCCTTTTATACATTGATCCGGCACTCAGAGCTGCAGGGGTTTGGGGTATGACAGAAACCAGATTGGTCTTTGTAGATGCGGATGATGGGGCGGCTATAGTCAATGTGGATCAAATAGAATATTTCTTTGATGAAGACCCTGGAGTGGGGTCAGCAACACTCATTAATTCTTTTTCTGCAAATCCAACTATATCAATTGTTGAAACGCTGTCAGCAAATTCACTCCCTACAGGATTTCATGTACTTGGAATGAGAGCACGAGCAGATGGCGGAAGCTGGGGAACAACGGAAACAAGACTCGTATTTATTGACCAATCTGATGGTGCTGCCATTGTCAATGTAGATTCATTGGAATACTTCTTTGATATGGATCCTGGTGTTGGTAATGGAACAATCATTGATGGTTTTGCTGCTAGTAATAATGTCTCACTTTTAGAAACGCTTAATACTTCTGGGCTTAGTTTGGGTTTTCATTCCTTAGGAATGAGAGCAAAAGCTGTAGGCGGAGCATGGGGTCTTACAGAAACAAGATTAATGTTTGTAGATCCTTCAACATCTGGAGGTATAATCGATATAGATGAAATTGAATATTTCTTTGATAATGATCCTGGCGTTGGTGCTGCCGCGAGCATTACCTCGTTTTCAGCAAACTCATCTATTTCCCTTGTAGAAAATTTACCTTCAAGTGGTTTAACCACTGGATTCCATTTATTAGGAATGAGAGCAAGAGCTGTAGGTGGTAGTTGGGGAACTACTGAAACCAGAATGATTTACGTAGATCAGGCAAATAATATGCTTGATATTACAGCTCTGGAATACTTTATAGATGCAGATCCCGGAGTTGCAAGTGCTACGCCAATAATTGTGAGTAGCCCTGCAGATAGCATAGCTATTACAGAAACATTAAACACAAGTGGTCTTACAACAGGGAGCTATACCATAAATGTGCGGGCGCAAAACCAGGCAGGAGATTGGGGCTTGATAGAATCTCGTCCATTAGTCGTAGTTGATGTTGGCCCTCCAGTCATTTCAAGTACGCAATCTTTTCCTACAAATGTCACTCCAGTAGACATAAGAATCGAATTTGAAAGAGCTATTAATTCCTTTGTTGAGGCTGACGTAGCCGTTGCCGGAGGAACTATACAAGGTAGCTCGTTTACAACCGTAAATGATTCAACATTCACTTTATTGATTGACCTTGTTTCAGACGGGTTGGCAACGATAGACATTGCTGATAGTGCAGCATTTACTCAAGATAACAATAGCCCAACTCCAGATGCAAGCACCTTCACAATATCATATGATGCGACTGTTCCGATAGTCACTGTGGATGCATTAACTACTGCGGACACAAGCCCTGCTTTGTCCGGAACTGTTGATGATGATAGTACTTCTGTTTCCATCACTATTGATGGGTCAGATTATGCGGCAACTTCCATATCGGCAGGTATATGGACACTTGATGCCGGAGTAATTAATCCATTAGCCGACGGAATTTATGATGTGATGGTGAGTGCAACAGATTCAGCTGGGAATGTTGGTGTTGATGGAACAATTGATGAACTAGAAATAAGCGTTGGCGCATTGACAGCATTAGATGCCTCTTTAATAACATCTACATCATTTGATGCAAATTGGGTTGGAGGTACTGATGTTCAAAACTATGAGTTGGAAGTTTCTACAACAGCTGATTTTTCAACACTCCTTCCTGGATTTGATCCGTTTGTTACTACTGCTAATACTACTACTGTTACAGGATTAAATTTCTCAACTAACTATTATTATCGACTGAGGGTACGAGATAATTCAGATGTGCTTTCATCTAATTCGAATACAATTGCTGTCAAGACTATTGTTGATGCAGAAACACTGGCAGATTCTACCGCATTAGTTCAA
>CAZWLS010000114.1:7996-11222 GCA_964634415.1 uncultured Roseivirgaceae bacterium
CGTTCTCGATGGACCTAATTGGAATCCAAGTGTAAACTGGGAAACAAGTAGACTTATTGATTGGACAGGAGTGACATTAAATGGTACGCGGGTGAGCGCTATAGACATATCCTCTGTAGAGGCCACTGGCGAAATGCCAAATCCTTTTACAAGCGGTGCAGTTGGTGGATTAAGTGAACTAACTCAAATGGATGCGAGTGGCAACCAGATAAATGCACTAATGGATTTTAGTAGCACGATGATCTCGGATTTAGATGTTTCATCTAACTCATTGGAGTTTGATGATTTGGAACCACTCGTTGCTATCGCTACGCTGAGCTACGACAATCAGGCGCCAATATTCTTTGATGAATATAATTCTGGGACTCCAATTGAGAGCCCTCACTTGTCTAGTCCAACACTTAACGTAACTACAGGTGGGGCAAATAACTCTTATAGCTATTCTAGAGATGGTTCAGCTATTAGTCAAAGCACAGATTTTAATATTTCTGGATCAACCCTTGAGATAGCTGAAATAGATTTTGATAATATGGGTGAGTTTGCAGGAAGCGTAACTAATTCTCTACTTCCGGATTTGACGTTGTCTGTAATACCACAGGTAGTCTTAGCTGTTGCTGATTTATCCATGGTAATTGTTGATGGCAATGACAATACTGTTTCCAGTACCATTTCTGGCTATTTACTAGAAGCTTTACGGAGAGAACAAGGATTTGATACCTTGGAAAGGGCAGAGGATGTAAGCAGTAGTTTCGTTTTTCAAGATGTTGTTCTTGGAAACTATCTCTGCGGTATAAACCCATCAGACTTAGATAATTTCATTCCAACATATTTTGGTGATGACTTTGAGTGGATACGTGCTGATACGGTGTTTTTTAGAGAAGCTACAAGTGTTCAAGTTAAACTAACGGAAATTCCCGAACCGGTAACAGGTCCTGGTAATCTTGATGTTTTAATAGAAGAGGATTTCCCAGATGATGGTAGCAGGATAGATGCAAGGAGACGAGCTTCTAAGCGTAAATGTGGAGTAAGAAGAAAAAGAACTGGAGGAAGAACAGGACAAGATGATGATGACTTTGAGTTGATTGCCTATGGAGAGACGAATGAGAATGGTGAATTCTTGTTTGGATTCTTACCTGAGGGAACCTATAGATTCTTTGTAGAGTATCCAGGAATTCCACTAGATGAATCTGCTCAGGTTGAATTTACGGTAGGAGAAGAAGGGATAAGTGATACTGACTTTAAACTGGAAGCCTTTGCTACTGAAGATGGAATTGAAGTAAATATTGAAAGAGTATTGGGATTGATATTAACCTATTTCAAGGATTTGAAGGTATATCCTAATCCAACGACTGACTTGGTTAAGATCAAATATCGTCATTTAAAAGCTGAGCATGTTCGTGCCCAGATTGTAGATATCGCAGGCAATGAAATAACGTCCTTAGATATTAAAAATGGATTTGACGGTTACCATGAAATAGATGTGTCTTCTTATTCAGAAGGCATATACCTACTTCACATCTATGATACGGAAGACCCAGAGGGATCCGTAGTTTCCTATAGAATAATTGTGAAGGATTAGTAGTCCAGTATTTTCTCTACGGTCTCATTGAGTCGTGAATTTGGAAGGAAGTTTCTTTCCAAATCTGCAGCAAATGGTACAGGTGTATCCAAACTTGCTTCCCTCATCACTGGTGCATCAAGGCTTTCAAAGCAATGTTCAGAAATCCATGCAGCAATTTCACCACCGATCCCGCCTGTCATACAATCTTCATGTAGGACGATTACCCGACCGGTCTTTTCCACAGATTTTTGTACCGAGTCCTTGTCCCAAGGAAGTAAGGTTCTGAGGTCGATAATTTCAATCGACTTGCCAGATTCATCGGCAACTTGATTAGCCCAATGAACTCCCATACCGTAAGTCACGATCGTGAGGTCTTCTCCTTCACGGTTGGTTACTGCTTTACCCACTTCAGTCGTGTAGTATGCATCTGGCACGTTTCCGCTTAATGACCTATAAAGCGCTTTGTGCTCAAAGTATAGGTATGGATTAGGATCTTCAATTGCAGCTGCAAGTAGTCCTTTAGCATCATGAGGATTTGAAGGATAAACGATTTTTAATCCAGGCGTATGAAAAAACCATGCTTCATTGGATTGGGAGTGAAAAGGTCCTGCACCAACTCCGGCTCCAGTTGGCATACGTACTACTACATCGGCATTCTGACCCCAGCGATAGTGAATCTTCGCGAGGTTGTTCACAATTTGATTAAATCCCTCAGTTACAAAATCTGCAAATTGCATTTCAACCACCGCTTTCATACCAGCAATGCTTAGGCCAAGTCCTGTCCCAACAATCGCTGCCTCACAAAGTGGCGTGTTTCGAATGCGTTCTTTACCAAACTGCTCCATGAATCCTTCAGTAATTTTGAAAACACCACCATAGTCGGCGATATCTTGCCCCATTACTACTAGCTCATCATGTTTCTCCAATGATTGCTTTAGACCATCTGAAATGGCATCTACTAACCTTTTTTCAGATTCTTTGCCACTAGGTTCAATTACTTGTTGTTCATACGGGAAAAAGATGTCAGACATTTCTATCTCCGTATTTGCTTTAATTGATTCTTCAGCGAACGCTTCTTTTACAGCAGAATTAATTTCTTTTTGGATGGACTTCCTGATGTCTCCGATCTCATCGTTTGAGCATACTTTCTCTTTTATCAAGAAACTTTCGAAGGATTTAACGGGATCTTTCTTAGCCCATTTTTCCATCAGTTCTTTTGGTACATACTTAGTACCAGAAGCCTCTTCATGTCCCCTCATTCTGAAAGTTTTTGCTTCAAAGATGATTGGCCTGGGATTATTACGAATGTCTTCAATCAAAGGCTCTAATTCATTCAAAACCTCAAGTATTGAATTCCCTTCCACACTGTATGCCTCCATTCCATATGCAGGACCTTTCACAACAAATGAATCGAAATTGAATTGTTCACGGCTAGGAGTAGAAAGCCCATAACCATTATTTTCTATGACGAAGATTACTGGGAGGTTCCATACTGAAGCTACGTTCACGGCTTCATGGAAATCTCCTTCACTTGTTCCACCATCTCCGGTAAAAACCAGGCTTACTTTATCCTCCTTTTTTAAGAGATGAGATAAGGCAATTCCATCGGCAATCCCAAGCTGAGGTCCAAGGTGAGAAATCCTTCCTACAATGTTGTGATCTTGA
>CAZWLS010000115.1:0-6783 GCA_964634415.1 uncultured Roseivirgaceae bacterium
ATGATCCTGGGCCAATTAAGGTCGACACCATACCATGCACTAAAGACCACACCTTCGCTCGATAACTACTAACCAAATCACCAATGGCTGAAACTTTAGACCAACTCGCACAGAACCTAAGAAATCAAGTAAGCGCAAATGGAAAGCTGACCATTGATAATTCAGTCATTTCTGAGGGTGGGTATAAATGGGCATATGAAACCATGAATAAAAATGGTTTTGAAGTGGATATTGAAAATGAGGACACAGATATTTCCTACGATGATTCCACTAAAACGCTCAAAGTAGTAGGCTCTGCTAGCGTTTTTGGCGGCACCCTGCCGCTCACATTTCAACTGGAAGGTGATTCAGTTGAAGCGTCTAAATGCAGTATTTCGGGTACGTATGCAACATACACGCTAGGAGATCTGGCCAAGTTTCTGGTAGACTCCAATCTTGACCCGTCATCACTACCAACTACAGGCTTATCCAATGTTGCGTTATCCGTATCTGCAGATGCTGGAGATACTCCAAATGGAGAGATGTCGATTAGTGTTGGGGACGAAAAAATAGCTTCTTCTTATGCTCTGGTGCCAGCTCTAAAGATTGAGTTGGATCAAATTGGCTTTGAGTTTAAGAATACAATGCTAAATAGTGGTGTCACTACTCAATCATTAGATATCACTAGCGAGATGGAAATCGGAGGAATAACGGTAGATATCAAAGTAGAGCTTCCGGTGGGATATTTTTCTGAGAAAAACATATGGAAAATCAGCATTACTTCCAGTCAGAATGATGGATTGAGCATCACAAATCTTACAGGTTTGCTTGGTGGCGCAAACATATTTGCACAATTCCCTGAAGGATTGACGGGTGTTGGTGGATTTACACTCAAAGAATTTGATGTCAGCTTCAATCCGGTCGAAAAATCAGTATCTAAAATTTTCATAGATATTGGATGCAATGACTGGACGATTACAGATGGATTTCTAATCAAGAAAGTAGGTTTTACCCTGACAGTCAACAGTCCATTTGATACGAATAGAACAGTAGATGCATACATTTATGGTGATTTTGCGATTGGATCAGGGGATACTGAAGTAGATCTTCAAACTTCCATGACCATTCCTTCAGGTGAAGCAGATTGGTTTATTTCAATCAGCGGAGAGTTGAAAAAGAATGGGTTTGATTCTGTATTTAAATCACTTCCTGGGAATTCTTCACAGCCTGCACCTACGTTCCCCTCTGGCTTGCAATTGGAGTCGATTAGTCTCAATCACCTCTACATCAGCTTCAATCCAAAGTCAAAGACCCTATCCAGCATTTCTTTTGATGTCACTACTGAACTCGAATTCCCGGTGATTCCTGATTTTATCGCCATCGATAACCCGTACGTGTCCATGGATATTGAAAGTCCACTGGATAGTGCCAATCGAGAGCTGACGGGGATTGTAGGTGGAAATATCGTTTTTGCAAATGGCCTGATGATCGTGGTATCTGCAAACAAACCAGAGGCAGATCAGGGATGGATTTATAAAGCTGCAATGATTGAAGGGCAGTCAATTAACATCCTTGACCTCCTGAAAAAATTCTATGCAGCAGTAAGCGGCCAACCATTACCGGATTGGGTACAAAATGATAACAACAAGCTCGACATAAGTAATGTGGCAGTTGTAGTAACTACACCTCCAACAGGAGGAGAAGGAGATACCAAATACGAGGTTAGTGGTGAGGTGGAATGGGAGCTACATTTCAATGATAACCTCTCATTCCCGAAGACCACAGCAGATGTTAGTATCACGCATACTTCTGGGACAAAAGCCAGTACTAGCGGTTCAATCGCAATTGCAACTCAACTTTTAGGATTGGATTTCAAAGTAGGTTATAAGTTCGGTACAGATTCCAAAGATATCTACTTGGAATGGTTGGGAATGATCGGTGAATACAAATCTGAAGGTGGTGTAGATACGATCTCATTAAGCTTTGAAGACAAATCGCTAGGATTGATTATCACCACACTTATGAACTCAATCGAGCCTGGATTTGGGGGACTTCCAGCTCCTTGGAGTGTACTCAATGACATCAATTTGAATGGGATGTCCTTCACTTACACGCTTAGTGGGGAAAACAAAGGGACTATTGAGGTAGTCTACACCAAGAAGATCGATCTAAAGTTCATTGAAATAGAAAACTTCAAGTTGGTGAAGAAAGAAGGAGATGCCAGAGGAGTATTTATACAATTCGAAGGTACTTTTCTAGGAATTCCAATAGAAGCTGGCTCAGATAATGACGATGCAAAACAATTGGCAGAAGGTGCACCAGTTAATGATATGCCTTCACCATCCGGACTGGGAAGCCAGTTTTTCGATCTTCAGTACCTTGGGTTAGGTCAACATGTAGCATTATACCCAACAAAGCAGTTGGATACAATGAAGGAAGCGTCGGATGCACTAAGTAACGTGTTCCAGAAGCCAAAAAAACCAGCAAAGCCTTCTGATCCTCCAATCATACCAATCCCACCAAAGCCTTCTAAAGAACCGGAAAAATCAATCCTGATTTTCAATGAAAATAGCAATTGGCTGATTGGTGCGGAGTTTACTATTGCCAAAGTATTGGATATGAGCATCATATTCAATGATCCAAATCTTTATGGGTTATATATTGGCGTGAGCGATGGTAAAAATGGTCGTCAAAAATCATCATTACTGCCGGGGCTCGAATTTCAAATTCTTTACAAAAAAGTCAATGATTCTATAGGTGTTTATCAGATGGAGTTACAGCTTCCCGATGCACTTAGAAACCTGGAATTTGGCGCTGTTTCCATCACATTGCCAGTAATTGGAATCGATATTTATACCAATGGAAATTTCAAAATCGATTTTGGCTTTCCTGCCAGTATTACCGACTTTTCAAGATCTTTTACCGTTCAGGCATTTCCATTTACTGGCTCAGGAGGATTCTATTTTGCATACTTGAGCGGAGCTACTTCAGATCAGGTGCCAAAAACCACCAAAGGTTCCTTCAATCCGGTGATAGCATTTGGTTTAGGACTAAGTCTGGGTGTGGGTAAAACAGTAAATGAAGGAATTCTTAGTGCCGGACTTACTGTGACTGTTGTTGGAATTATTGAGGGGGTCATTGCTAAGTTTAATTCCAATCCGGTACCTTCCAATCCAGGATTGAAATATCCAGGAGATGGTGAGCATTACTATTGGCTGCAAGGCACTTTCGGCATTGTTGGGCACCTATATGGTGAAGTAAACTTTGCCATTATTTCAGCACGTGTTGACGTGACGGTGTATGCATATGTTAGAATCACCATTGAATCATACCATGCCATCCCAGTATACCTTGAGGCAGGAGTGAGGGTGAAGCTAACAGTCAAAATCAACCTAGGACTGTTCAAAGTCAAGATTCATCTGAGCTTCCATGCTACAGTAAGTGCTTCCTTCCACATAGGTCATGATCACCTGTCAGATGCACCTTGGTACGAATCGCCTGCGTTGGAAGCAAGAACCATGTTATTAGCAGCGGTTGGTGATTTTAGCGAAGTAAAATGGCAGCCGTTGAAAGCTACAGATAAGAAGAATGTAGAAATTTACTTTGTTCCACACCTCTCTTTGAGCAATGAAACCGGATCTCAAGAGGCAGTTTATGCGGCTTCTCTCTTCACAGATAGTCCAGCTTCAGCTACTGACGGACAAACATCCCTCAACAACCTGGTGTATGGAGTCACAGCGTGGACCATCAACGCATTCTTGAATAGCAGCAAAACAGATACAACATTATCGGACCTGTTGACACAGGAAGTATCCATCGATGAACTGGAAGTAATGCTATGCTATTTCAATACCAGGGAAAACAACATGGCGCCATTCAACTACAACAATGGTGATCAGGACAATGAGAATGACATCGTTCACTTCTTACAGGCATTTTTCGATATCAAAATTTCAGATACAGCCAATGCCGGGCTAGGAGAAGATGATACGCTATCTGCAGCTGCAATTCCAATGATTCCAAGCCTACAGTTAGAATCCAATCACAATGGTGAGAAGAAGAATATTGACTTTAGTTCATACAATAAGACTGGCTCCGGGGATTACCTTGCTGATGTTTCAGAACTGCTAGCCAAAATCTCAGTAACAACTGAAAATGAGACGGTTGCTTCCTATTACGAATCAGATAGCTGTGCAGGAATTACTGATCCGACATACGTTAAAAATACTGATCAATCATTCGCTACATTCCTTTTTACAGACTTTATAGCGATGATCGCCAAAAACAGCCTTCAAAATGCGATTGATTACATTGGTACGCTAGTTAAGGACGAAGATCCTTCAGATAGAGGAAGCATTAAGAAGAACATTCAATCGGTGCTAGATGGCATCAATACGGGTGCTACTGTACAAAACATTGCTGGAGCAACTTCACGATACCTACTTCATGGAATGAGGTTGCCGGAGCCTCCTTCGATTACCAATAAAACAAAACCACTTTTTGAAATTTCAGGACAACAGGTGACTGTGCCACCCGCCTTGAAAAAAGGAGATACGTATCAGTTATCAATTTTGCCAGGTAGTGCATCGTGGATTACATTCAATGGAGGTAGTTCTAATCCTTCGGAGACGCTATCAGATAATGAAATTCAACGTGTATTAGATACGAAAGGAATAGCACTTAAACCATCATTGGTGGAAGGCTTTCCAAAACCATTGCCAACCTATCAGGATGTTGCACAGACGTTTACATTTAAGAGCGATACGCTATGGCAATATCCAGGGGATTATTTTGAATCAGATTCGGATGAGCCAAACATCTGGATGCTGCCGCAGGCAATGCTTCAGGAAATTCAGAAGAAACAGGGAAAAGATTTCGATTTTACGCTGAAAACCTTGAAAAAGAAGTCTGGAAGTCCGGCGGAAAAAGGTACAATCAGCAAAGCGAAGTGGGGAACCTTAGTGCAGGTAGATATTCAAAAGATTGCTGGTGATTCGGATACAGATGATAGTACCAAAAACACATTTGATGTAATTGGTGCCGACGATACGGGTATTGTATATCTGGAGAGACTTTTAATTGCTTTAAATGGAGGTGAAGACAATATTGAGCAAATTCAGTTTTTGTATGAGCCTGATAAGCTAGATAATGATAAAGGCGGGTTGACCTCCGCTGAAAATGGGAATATCATTGCAGCGCTTGTGCAGGCAAACTTGTCTACAGAAACCAATCCGACTGATGTAAACCTTCGTGAGATGCTGATGGCTATGACTTCCGCTCCGAGTAATGTGTTGAACGAGTTTGATGATTTTGTGACCTTACTATGGCAGTGCAGCATTGTTCGATCAGGAGGATACTACTTGTACTATGAGACAAAGGATGACAAAAAAACGCTGCCTAAAAATCTATTTAGCAACGGCACGAAAGGGTCTATACAAATACTAATCACATACAAGGACTTCTCAGATAAAAACTATATAAATAGTGTAGTGATTGGAGACGATATAGATACGTCAGATACTTCTATATATGCAGAATCCGCAGAGATACTGACGCGCATGGCAGTCATTCAACCAGGAGCAGTTGGCTTCCAACTTGAAAGAAATGAACCAGACGAATATGTGCCACCTACTAAGGAAAATCCGATTCCGTCGATAGGTGATGACACGAACTATTTACAAACGCAATTCAACCTGTTGGGATATGCGGTAGATGGAATAGACATCTCTCAAAATTTGATGCCAATAGGTGCCGCTGAAGACCTAGATGAAGATCAGGTACAACAGCTAAAAGGGCAAGCCCCTACGGAGAGTTCGGGAGAAGATTGGGTATACAAGACATTGGTAGGATACAGCAAGTTGCTAGCCGAAAATGGAGGGTCTTCGGACAATAATCCATACTTAGGTATTGGTACCGATGCCAAAATCGACCTGAATTGGCAAGATATGTTTGGTAATGTGATCAACACGCCAATCAATAGTGAACCACTAAGCGTGCCATATCGATTCACAGATGAGATCATTGCATTGTCACAATGGCCTGCAGTCACGAGCTACTATCAATTTGAAACGAAAAAAGGGAGTGATAAACCCCAACTGTGCGTGAATCTATGGGTGGATCCAAGCGTATACACCCCAAGCTCAACTACACCAACGGACAAAGAAAAAGCGGCGATTGTAAGCAGGGCACAAGGTGATTTATTGACATATCAAAAACTAAGCTATCAGCTAGGCAACGATGAGTTAGTAAAGATTTTCTACCAAAGTTCAATCAATGGAAACTCCAACGCCCCGGATGGAACTGAATTAGCTGTAAATCTGAAAGATGTACAAGACTTTGTAACCTCCATTAAAACATTCCTTAATGAAGTAATAGCATACTATTCAGGTAAATCCAGCACGGAGCCTACTGGTCCGGCAGCTTTTGAGGAAAGCACAGACATAGATCCGTCGAGCGTAGCAGCATATCAGGATATCATCGAGCTGACGGTATCATGGACGATTGAGCGTACAAAATATGTTGATTCTGCTTTCATGGATAATGATGATCATACCTACGGAGTGGAAAAAGCAACGACGCAAATCAAACCGCATACGGATTCGGGAAGTGGATCTTCAGACACAAAAAGCCAATCTGATGGCGGGAGTAGTGATGATTCAAATAAGAAGATCGCTTCATTACAATCTTTTGCTACATTATTTGAGACCGCATTTAAGGACAAACCTACTTCAGGGATTATGCTGAAGATTGCAGTCGGAACTACAAAAGCAGATGTGAGTGGCAAGAAGAATGAAAAAGTATGGA